>DATJYT010000102.1:0-4474 GCA_035499475.1 Xanthobacteraceae bacterium
GAGCCGGTGGTGTGCATCGCCGGATTGCAGCAGCCCGACACGTGGATCATGCAGGGCACATCGAGCTCGATCATCTTCTCGTAGAGCGGAAACCACGATTTGTCGGTCATCGGCGGCGAATTGAAATAGCCGCCCGACGGATCGGGATTGAGGTTGCAGCCGACGAAACCCATCTTCACGCAGCGCTCGAGTTCGGCGGCCGAGTTCCTGGGATCGACGCCGGGCGATTGCGGCAATTGGCACACGCCGATGAAATTCTGCGGATAGAGCGAGACCACGCGCGCGATCAGGTCGTTGCAGATCTGCGACCACTCGACGCTTACGCTCTCGTCGCCGATGTGGTGGCCCATGCCCGAGGCGCGCGGCGAGAAGATGGTGAGATCGGTGCCACGCTCGCGTTGCAGCTTGAGCTGGTTCTGCTCGATCGACTCGCGGATTTCGTCGTCGGGCATTTTCAGCGCCGCGCGCGACGGCATCGCCGTCTTGTCCTTGGCGTTGGCCGCCGCCGTCTGTTCCTTGCGGAAGCGGTGCAAGTCCTTGGGCTCGGTGGTGTAGTGGCCGTGGCAATCGATAATCATGGCACCATCGCTGGGGTGGTTTTTGGGGATCGGCGGATGCTAGGGCGCGGCGCGCGATTGTCAAACCGTCCAACCGCGCGGCGCGTCTATCGGTTCTCGCCGCCCGGCTGGGTCTTGAGCCAATCGGCCGCCGCTGCGAGTGCAGTCGGATCGGAAAAGATTCCAAAATGATTGATCCCCGGGAGGATATTGTCCCGGGCTTGTGGGTTGCTCGCGGCGATGACCGTGCGCAAGGCGCCGGGATCGACAGCCTGGTCATCGGCGCCGACGAGCACAAGCGCCTGCGCACCAAGGCCGCGGATGTCGGCCTGGTAGTCATAGCGCGGGTGGTAGGACACGTTGAGCCGATATGAGTAGGACAGGGTCTCGGTGCCGTCCCAGTATTTTGCCGGCTTGTTGAAAGCAACGATGGGCAGCCCGTCGAAGCCGTGAATGCCGACGGCATTGAGCGCAAGAAGGCCGTAGAGCCGCAGCCAATGCAGGATCGCCCAGCCGCCGGCATCGCCGCCTCTCACGGCCGGCGAACGCGGGATGATCGGCGCCATCACCAGATAGCCCGATACGTCCGCGGCGTGCGCGCCGCCGGCAAAACGGATCGCAAGACCGCCGCCGCTCGAATGGCCGCCGAGCGTGATCGGGCCGGAAAGGCCTTGGGCGCGGAGGAATTTGATCAGGTCGTCGAGGTCGTCCTCCAGCTGGCCGATATAGTCGACGTCGCCGCGGCGCTGCCCGGACATGTAATGTCCGCGCAGGTTGGGTAACACGACTCTGGCCGCGCCGCCGAGGCTGAGCGCCGCGGCAAGCGCGTGATAGCCGCCGCCATGGTAGGACGATCCGTGGATGAAGATCAGGATGCGGTCCGCGGTGGAGTCGTAGATGCGGTACGCGAGTTGTTCACCGTCTCGAGCCTGGTAGCGCCGCAGGCTCGGCGGGTCGATCTCGGTCGGCGGCCTGCGCATCGACGTGAAATCGAAAACGTCCCTGGGCTCGCTGATGGGCGGCTCAGGCGTCGCTACCAGGCAGAGCGCAGCGAGAAGGCCCAGCGCGAACAGCCCGCCGATCGAAGCCATGATGATGAACATGATCTTCACGATGCCAAACTAACACGCGACGAAGCAATCCGTCCGGCCAGCGATGCCCGGATTGCTTTGCCGCCCCGCTCCTCGTATGACGCGGCGGACAGGCCAGACCGCATCAGGGAGAGAGACGAATGGCTGAACTACCGAGGCTCAACGGCGTCATCCGCGCACTCGAAGCGGGCCAGCACGCGCTTACCTGCTTCGCGCCCGCGCACACCGACTCGGCGGTCGCCATGAGCGCTTCCAAATTTGACGGCTGCGTGTTCGAGATGGAGCACAATCCATGGGACAGTGGCCGGCTGCGCGACTGTCTGCAATACATGCTCAACCGCGCCCAGATCGCCAAGGCCGCCTCCGTGGTGCCCGGCGTGACGCCGATGGTCCGCATCCCCGTCAACGGCGTCGAGATGGCGCAGTGGCACGCCAAGCAGGCCCTCGATCTCGGCTGCTACGGCATCGTCTTTCCCCACATTTCGACGGTCGAGGAGGCCGCCAACGCGGTCGGCGCCTGCCGCTACCCGCGGCTCAAGAGCGCGGCGCATTACGCGCCCGCCGGCATCCGCGGTGACGGCCCGACCACGGCGGCGCGCTACTGGGGCCTGGGCCAGCAGGAATACTACCGGAAGGCCGACGTCTGGCCGCTCAATCCGCAGGGCGAGATCTTCTGCATCCTGCAGATCGAGGATACGCGCGGCGTCGAGAACCTCGACGACATGCTCAAGAACGTGCCGGGCATCGGCTGCATCCTGATCGGCGAGGGCGATCTGTCGCAGGAGCTCGGCTATCCGCGCCAATACGAGCACAAGGTCGTGCTGGAATGGATGAAGCGCGTCGTCGACACCTGCAAGAAGCACAATGTCGTCGTCGGCCATCCGCACGTTGAGCAGGGCAACGCCGAGCGCATCGACAAGGAAGGCTACCGTTTCCTGATGTGCGCGCCGGTGCAGAGCTATGGGCACCTGGCCGCGGCGCAGAAGTTCACGGGGCGAGCTTAAAGGCTTTCCAAATTCGGCGCGGAGATTTTTCAGGGTGGATGCGGCGCAGTGACAGATAATTTGCCCTACGGCAGGCCAAGTCCACCCTTCTCCTCGATGAAATGCGCGATCTCCGCGACACCATCACCGGCGCGCAGGTTGCTGAAGATGAACGGCCGCTCGCCGCGCATGCGCTTGGTGTCGCGTTCCATATTGGCGAGCGAAGCGCCGACGTAGGGAGCGAGATCGATCTTGTTGATGACGAGAAGATCGGAACGGGTGATGCCAGGGCCGCCCTTGGAGGGGATTTTCTCGCCCGCGGCGACGTCGATCACATAGATCGTCAAATCGGCGAGCTCCGGCGAGAACGTCGCCGCCAGATTGTCGCCGCCCGATTCGATAAGCACGAGGTCGAGGCCGGGAAATTTCGCCCGCATGTCGGCCACCGCGGCGAGATTGGCCGAAGCATCCTCGCGGATCGCGGTGTGCGGGCAGCCGCCGGTCTCGACGCCGGCGATGCGCTCGGGCGCCAGCGCTCCCGAGCGCACCAGATATTCGGCATCCCATTTGGTGTAGATGTCGTTGGTGATTGCGGCGATCTCGTAGCTCTGGCGCAGGCGCTTGCACAAAGCGTCCATCAGCGCCGTCTTGCCCGACCCGACCGGGCCGCCGACGCCGACCCGCAGCGGACCATGGTTTTCCGCCGCCATCACTTATGATGATGCTTCAGATAGTCGTGCAGCGAGCCCGAACCCGTCTCCGCCAGAAGTGTCTTGAGCATCATGTCTTTGCGGCGGCCCTTGGCGAAGCTTGCGCCATATTCCTTGCGCAGGGAACCGACCCGGGTGTTGCCGTGCTTTTTCTCGATCTTGCCGCTCTTGTCACGATGGCGGCCGTCGAGCCCACGATGTGACTTAGCCATGGTGTCCTCCGGTTGGTAGCGAACATCGCGGCGGCAAGCTTAGCCGCGGCGCCCCGCGTGCGCCATCTTGAATTTGGTTGATGAGCGTGTCCGCGCGGCCTCATATCCGCTTCCCCTTTTCGAATTCATGTTCTAGTGGCGTGTCGTCGCAACGTGGGGCGGACCCAATGCTAGAGCCGATCGACCTTCTGGTGATTGTCTTCGTGGTCGCGGCGGTCATCGGCTGCATCAACAACCTGTGGGTCGGCCTGCCGCCGGCGATCGGCATGCTGCTCGGCGCGCTGGCGCTCTCGCTTGTCATCGTGTCGAGCGACCATGTGTTCCACCTGCATGTGATGTCGTGGTTTCGCGACACGTTGGATGCAGCCCATCTGCCGCAGGTTTTCCTCAACGCCGTCCTGGCGCTGCTGCTGTTTGCCGGCAGCCTGCACGTCGATGTCGCGGAGCTGAACCGGCGGCGCTGGATCATCCTCGTTTTGGCGACGGCGAGCGTGATCCTGTCGACGACGGTGTTTGCCTTCGGCATATGGGCGACGTTCGGCCTCATCGGCGCCGCCGTGCCGCGTGCCTGGTGCTTCGTGCTGGGTGCCATCCTCGCTCCGACCGACGCGGTCGTGGTCGAGAATCTGCTGCGGCGCGTGAACCTGCCGTCGAGTCTGCGTGCCGCCATCGTCGGCGAAAGTCTGTTCAACGACGGCGCCGGCGTCGTCCTGTTCCTGCTCGCCCTGGGCGTCACCCAGGGCGATACGCTCAAGCTCGGCCATGGGGAGGTGCTGCTGGCACTGCTGCATGAGATTGCCGGTGGCGCCTTGCTCGGCGTCGTCGTCGGCTGGCTTGCAGCGCTGCTGATGCGCCGGATCGACGACCACGGCCTTTTGCTTCTGGTTTCACTGGCGCTGGTGCTGGGCTGCTACCGTATCG
>DATJYT010000103.1:0-3204 GCA_035499475.1 Xanthobacteraceae bacterium
CACCAAGGCGCAGATGGCGTTCGATGCCGACGGCAAGATCACCGGCCTGAAAGTCCATACCATCGCCAATCTCGGCGCCTACATGTCGACCTTTTCGTCGGCGGTGCCGACCTTTCTCTATGCGACGCTGCTGTCGGGCCAGTACGCCATTCCGCACATCTATTGCGAAGTGGATGCGGTCTATACCAATACCGTGCCGGTCGATGCCTATCGCGGGGCAGGGCGCCCGGAGGCGACCTACGTGGTCGAGCGGCTCGTCGAGGTTGGAGCGCGCGAGCTCGGCCTCGATCCCGCCGACCTGCGCAAGCGAAATTTCGTCAAGACGTTCCCGTATCAGACGTCGGTGGCGTCGCTCTATGACGCCGGCGACTACGATGCCTCGCTGCAGAAGGCGATGCAGCTTCACGACTACAAAGGCTTCGGCAAGCGCAAGCGCGAATCCGAGCGCCATGGCAAGCTGCGCGGCATCGGCTTTGCGACCTATATCGAAGCCTGCGGCGTCGCGCCGTCATCGCTGGTTGGTCAGCTCGGCGCCGGCGTTGGCCTGTGGGAATCGGCCGAGGTTCGGGTCAATCCGACCGGCTCGGTCGATCTGCTCACCGGCTGCCACCAGCACGGGCAGGGCCATGAGACGACATTCGCGCAGCTTGTGGCCGAGCGGCTCGGTGTTTCCATCGACCAGGTCAATGTGATCCACGGTGACACCGAAACGGTGCAGTTCGGCATGGGCACCTACGGCTCGCGCTCCGGCGCCGTCGGCATGTCGGCGATCGTAAAGGCGCTCGATAAGGTCGAGGCGAAGGCAAAAAAGATCGCCTCGCATCTTCTTGAAGCCGCCGACACCGACATCGTCTTCAAGGACGGCAAGTTCACCGTCGCCGGCACCGACAAGGCGCTGGCCTGGGGCGAAGTCGCGCTGGGCGCCTATGTGGCGCACAAATTTCCCACCAGCGAGATCGAGCCGGGCCTCAAGGAGGGCGCGTTCTACGACCCGACCAATTTCACCTTTCCGGCCGGCTGCCACATCTGCGAATTGGAGATCGATCCGGATACCGGCGAGGTCACCATCGTCGGCTGGACCGCGGTCGACGATTTCGGCACCATCATCAATCCGATGATCGTCGAAGGTCAGGTCCACGGCGGGGTGGCGCAAGGCGTCGGCCAAGCGTTGCTCGAGCATACCGTCTACGACGACAAGGGCCAGCTCATGACCGGCTCCTACATGGACTACGCCATGCCGCGGGCCGACAATCTGCCATCGTTCAAGGTTGATACGACGATGACCCGATGCCCGTCGAACCCGCTCGGCATCAAAGGCTGCGGCGAGGCCGGCGCCATCGCCGCGCCCGCGGCGGTGATGAACGCGATCACCAACGCACTCGGCAGCGAGGCCATCGACATGCCGGCGACGTCAGCCTCGGTCTGGGCGGCGCTGCGGAACGTGAGCAAAATGCCGCGCGCCGCGTGACAATCATTCTCCCTCTCCCCGCAAGCGGGCAGAGTTGAGTAGGAAAACGGAGGACTGCGATGTACGCCTTTACTTTCCATCGTCCGCAAACGGTGCGGCAGGCCGCGAACATGCTGGCCAAGAATCCCGACGCCAAGCTCTTGGCCGGCGGCCACACGCTGCTGCCGACCATGAAGCTGCGTCTCGCCGGGCCGCCGCAGATCGTCGAGATGGGCTTGATCGAGGGCCTGTCGGGAATCGAGCAGAGCGGCCGCTCGATCAGCATCGGGGCGATGACCCGCCACTTCGAGGTCAACACTTCGCCGGTGGTGCAGCAGGCGGCGCCGGTGCTGGCGAAGCTCGCCGGCATGATCGGCGATCCGGCGGTGCGCCACCGCGGCACCATCGGGGGCTCCGTCGCCAACAATGATCCCAACGCCGATTATCCGGCCGCCTGCCTCGGCCTCGGCGCCACCATCGTCACCAACAAGCGCCGCATCAAGGCCGACGACTTCTTCACCGGCATGTTCTCGACCGCGCTCGAGCCTTCCGAGATCATCACCAAGGTGATCTTTCCGATCCCGAAAAAGGCGGCCTATCAGAAATTCCGCAACCAGGCGTCACGCTTCGCGCTGGTCGGCGTGTTCGTGTCGAAGCGCGGCAGCGAAATCCGCGTCGCGGTGACCGGCGCCGGCGCCAACGGCGTGTTCCGCGTCAAGTCGTTCGAGGAGGCGCTGAAGAAGCGCTTTGCGCCGAAATCGCTCGAAGGCATGACCATCCCGGCCGACGGCATGAACTCGGACATCCACGGCAGCGCCGAATACCGCGCCCATCTCGTCGGCGTGCTGGCGCGCCGCGCGGTTGCGGAGGCGATCGGGAAACCGGCGGTCTGACATGCACTGTCATGCCCCGCCAACGCGGGGCATCCCGTATTAACCGCACTTGCGGTGAATACTGAATCGTCCGCATGCGCGGACGATGACATGCGGGGCGACAAACCCGGTCGCTATGATTACATTCGCCCCATGAACAAGTCGCCCCGTCCCTTACCCGCCTCCATCGATGCCACCGTCGATCTCCTGGCCGAGGCCGAGTATCTTGCCGATCGCTCGCTCGGCACCGTGCTTTTCCTCGCGCTCAAGATGGGGCGGCCGATCTTCCTGGAGGGCGAGGCCGGCGTCGGCAAGACTGAGATCGCCAAGGTGTTGTCGGCGACGCTGGGCCGCCGCCTCATCCGCCTGCAATGCTACGAAGGCCTCGACGTCGCGGCCGCTGTCTACGAATGGAATTACGCCGCGCAGATGATCGCCATCCGGGTCGCCGAGGCCGAGGGCGAGCACGATCGGCAGAAGCTCGAACACGACGTGTTCTCCGAGCGCTTCCTGATCAAGCGGCCGCTCTTGCAGGCGCTTGAGCCCGACACCGCCGGCGCCCCGGTGCTCTTGATCGACGAGATCGACCGCACCGACGAAGCCTTCGAGGCGTTCCTGCTCGAAGTCTTGGCCGACTTCCAGATCACGATTCCGGAAATGGGCACGGTGAAAGCCGCGCATCCGCCGGTCGTCGTCATCACCTCGAACCGCACCCGCGAGGTGCACGATGCGCTCAAGCGCCGTTGCCTCTATCACTGGGTCGGCTATCCGACGGCCGAGCGCGAACTCGCCATCGTGCGCACCAAGGTGCCGGGCGTCAGCAAGAAGCTCTCCGAGCAGGTGGTGGCCTTCGTGCAGGCGCTGCGCAAGCAGGATCTGTTCAAG
>DATJYT010000104.1:0-8959 GCA_035499475.1 Xanthobacteraceae bacterium
GCCAGCACCGTGACGATGGTCGCGGTGCGCGACAGCCGCAGCGCCTTCGCGGTGCGGCGGTGCACCGGCGCGACGTTGCGCACCGCGTTCATGGTGAAGATGGCGACCGGAAAGACGCCATGAATGACGCCGAACGCTACCTTGGCCGCGGGGCTGAGCCCGAACATCAACAGGATGATGGGATAAAGCGTGATCTTCGGGATCGAATAGACGGTGCCGAGAATCGGATCGGCGACATCGCTGACGAAGCTGTTGAGGCCGAGGACAAGCCCGCACAACAGCCCGCCGACGATGCCGATCGCGCAGGCGTAACCGAAGGCGATGCCGGTGCTCGAGGCGTCGTGCCAGAAGTTGCGCGTATCGAGCAGCGCGGCCGCGCGCGCAATGGTCTGCGCCGGCGACGACACCACGTCGGCGCCGACGGCGAGGTAAAGCAGCTCCCAGCACGTCAGCAGGCAGATGGCGAGAACAAGCCCGTCGTAATAACGCGGCTTCATTGCCGGCCGAAGCGATGATGCAGCCGCTTCTCCCATCGCGACAGCGCGCCGTTGACCGCGGTGACCAGGATCAGCAGCAAGAGCAGCATGCCGTACATGGTGCGGTTGTCGAAATCCTGGTAGCCGAACGCGATGCGCTTGCCGATCCCGGCGGTCGCCAGGATGAATTCGCCGGCGACGATGCCGATCACCGAATAGGCCACCGCGAGCTTGACGCCGGTGACGAGATGCGGCGCCGCGGCCGGCAGCCTGATCAGCACCAGGCGCGCCACGGGATGCAGCCGCATGACCGCGGCGGTTCTGACCATGACCGACGGCACGCGGTCGAGGCCGATCATGGTGTTCACGATCATCGCCACGATGCCGAACATGGCGCCCATGACGACGAGCGCGGTCCGCCCGACGCCGAATGCCACGATCAGCAGCGGATAGAAGATGAATACCGGCACCGCATAATAGGCCGACAGCAGCGGCTCGACGGCGCGTCGCGCCCGCGGCAAGGCGTGCAGCACGGCGCCGAGCCAGAAGCCCGCGACGACCGCCAGCGCGATGGCGGCGAGCGTATTGACCACGGTAAAGGCGATGTCGGCATTGGCGCTGCCGCTGCGCAGGATCTGCCACAGGGCGGCAACCATCTCGGTCGGCGGGATCATCGTGGCGCGCGGGATGATGCCGCCGCGGCACAACGCCTCGATCGCGGCGAAAGCGCCGACGACCACAGCGATGCGCGCCAAAGTGAGCTTGGTCGATCGCGAGAGGATGGGTCAGGCTCCCTGGCGGGCATCAGCAGGTCGGCACGGCAGCCAGCACGCGATCACGATCACAAAGGCTTCTGCAAATCCTTGGGCAGAAACTCCTGATCGATGATCGCATTCCAGTCGATGGGTTTGTCGGTCTCGCCGACGAGTTGAAGGCCTTCCGACATCTTATCGAGGCTTGCCCGCTCGAACGCGCCGCGCGTCCACTCGCCGTCATAGCCGAAATATTTCGGGAAATAAGTCGCGACCTGCTTGGGATCCTGCTGCCAGACCTTGGCGTAGATGCGCATCGCCTCGTCGCGGTTCTGATAGATGAAATCAACGCCGCGCCGGCGCACCGCGATGAGCTTGCGCAACAGCTCCGGGTTCTTGTTCGCAAAGTCGCGCGTGGTGATGCCGACGAGCCACGTCATGCGCGGGATCAGATCGGCGAACGGCAGGATGACGCGGTACTTTTCCGGCTCGAGCGTCAGGATCGGATCGATCAGCGGCGCGGCCTGGATGGCGCCGGTGGTGAGCGCGGTGAGACCCGGACCGAAGCCGCCGGTCGCCACGGTTTCGACCTTGCCGGTGAGCTGCGAAGCCTTCAAAGCAAGCTGCAAGAGCACGTCGCTGGTGGATTTGGGCGCGGTGTAGCCGGCCTTTTTGCCGGCGAGGTCGGCGACCTTGCGAATCCCGGATTTCGGATCGGCCACCAGCGAGATTTCGCCGATATGACTGCTCGACGAATTGACGATGACGACGTCGAGCCCGGCGCGGCTTGCGGCGATGGCGGCCGAGGTGGCGACCTCGCCGTAAGGCAGGTCGCTCGCAAGCACATTGCGCAAGGTCGTGCCGCCGCCGGCGCCGGCGATCACCTGGTCGATCTTGATGCCGGCGTCGTCGAAATAGCCCTTCTCCATGGCCACCGCCCAAGGCAGCGTCGCGGTGACACGGCCGTACTGGCTGATGGCGAGCTGGAACGCGTGAGCGGGAGCGCACGCCGCAATGGATGCAACGAGCGCAGCGAGAATCAGTCGCTTTTTGAGCATCGCCTCCCCCAACGCCGACACTTCAGGCGCCAACTATCCCGAGGGAAATCCGCGATGCAAGGGCGCCGGCGACTCAAAAATGGTCCCCGGCGGAACCGGGGGTATCCGCCGGGGGTATGTTGGGCGGCAGGCTCGGGGACGAGGAACTGCCGACCGGAATGGAAACGCTTTCGCCAGACCGCCGTTCCTCACGGCATTTGACATGCGATCGGCGCAATGCCGGCAATTGATCCGCCGCTTTCCAACAGTGCTGCGACGGCGTAGGCTTTTTTAAAAGCAAAACACGGCATTGGGGAGAGACAGTATGCTGCGCAGCGCATCGGTTGTGGCTCTTGTCTCGCCGTTTCTGCTCGCAGTTGCTACCTCCGCCTTCGCCCAGGATCGCGCGCTCGGCGAGCGGCTGTTCAATCAATCCTGCGTCCTCTGTCACAAGAATCCGCAGATCAATGCGCCAACCTACGCGCCGGCGCTCTCCGAAAAGACGCTCGGCGGCAAGGCCGACATCATCCACGAGACGATCAGCAACGGCACACCGCGCATGCCCGGCTTCAAGATTCAGTTCACGCCGGAGCAGATCGATTCGATCGTTGCCTACATCAAGACCCTTCCCGCTCCCGCCGATACGGCCGCGCCGCGCAAAGCGGGCGGCGGCGGGGGCGGTCTCGATTAACGCCGTCCAGGAAGGACAACGCCATGACGCGCTTGAAAGCATCCCGCATTGCCGCGCTCGCCGCAGCGACCGCGCTGACCACGATTTTCGCAACAAGCCCGCTTTACGCCGATGCGCTGTTGAGCGGCGTCGTCAAATCGTCGGCGGGCGACGCCATGGGCGGCGTCACGGTTTCGGCCAAGGCCGACGGCGCAACGGTCACCACGACGGTGTTTTCCGACGACAGCGGCCACTACTACTTCCCGCCGCTGCCGAACGGCCATTACCGCGTGTGGGCGCAGGCGCTGTCGTTCGCGACGGCGAAAGGCGCCGTCGATCTTGCCGCCAACGGTCATCAGGACTTCACGCTGGCGCCGCTCAGCGGCGATTATTTTCGGCAATTGCCCGGCGATCTCGCCATGGCGTCGCTGCCCGAAGCGACCGACGGCGACAAGCGGATGAAGAAGCTCGTCGAGAACAACTGCACCGGCTGCCATCAGCCGAACTTTCCATTGCAGCATCGCTTCGACACCGCGGGCTGGACCGCCATCATCGACCTGATGAAGCACGTCAACGTCTCCGGCGTCTATCTCGGCGCCGACCACAAGGCGCAAGGCGTGCTCGATCACAACGAGCAGGAGCTTGCCGCGTATCTCGCCCGCGCCCGCGGTCCCGGCGAGAGCAACGTGAAGACGGTGCTGCGGCCGCGACCGTCCGGCGAAACTGCGCGCGTCGTGTTCAAGGAATACGACGTGCCGATGGAAGCCGACATCGACGTGCCGGCGAAAAATCCGATGACCGACGGCAGCGATTGGCTCAACGGCACGCCGTCGCGGCGCGGCTCGCTGGTCCATGACGCCTGGGCCGATCTCGACGGCAATCTGTGGTTCACCTCGAACGTGCCCAATCACGAAACCTCCGTCGGCCGCATCGACACCGCGACCGGCGCCGTGAAAATGTTCAAGGTGCCGGGCGCCAACGGCCTCGCCGCCAATACCCACGGCATGACGCGCGACCCGAGCGGCATCATCTGGTTCAACGTCAATACCGGCCGCGGCGGCCTCGGCCGGCTCGATCCGAAGACGCAGAAGATCGAGGTCTATCTGCCGCCCACCACCATGTCGCCGACCGGCGGCGCCACCACGGTCGATTGGGACGGCAAGGGCGATATCTGGGCGTCGGCGCCCGATGGCGCATTGCGGTTCGACCCCAAGACCGAAACCTTCGTCGATTTCAAATCGCCCACCTTCAACACGCCCAACGGCAAAGGCATCACCTACGGCGCCGCCGGCGACCGCGACGGCAACGGCTGGTGGGCCGAGATGATCATCGACACCGTCAACAAGGGCGACAGCGCGACCGGCAAGGTCAGCGAACTCAAGCTGCCGCGCGTGCTACTCGACAAGGACGCGATCACCGATAGCGACCGCGCCTACTACGAAAGCTTCGCCGCGCCGGACTTCAACGCGCCGGTGCCGTGGAACCAGGGCCCGCGCCGCATGGGCGCCGACAAGGACGGTGACGTGCTCTGGGTCGGCGATTCCTGGGGCCGCAACCTCGCCAAGATCAACACCCGCACCATGGAGACGAGCTTCGTGCCGCTGCCGGGACCGGGCGTGATGCAGCCCTATCACATCGCCGTCGACAAGAACCACAATGCGTGGCTCAACATTTGGACCTCCGATGTGATCCTGCGCTACGACCCCGCCGCCAACAAATGGACGACATTCGATCTGCCGACCCGCGGCACCGAGGCGCGCTACGTCTCGCTGCTCGAGAAAGACGGCAAGATGGAAGTCGTCATTCCCTATTCGCGCACCAGCAAGGTCGCGGTGATGACATTCCGCAGCGAAGCCGATCTCGCTGCGCTGAAGACGCAGGCCGAGGCCAAATAGCAAGGCCGGCAGAGTCGGGCGAGGCGAAGCCCGCAATGACGATAAGCGGTGGGCTTCGCCACGGCCCGCCCACTGCATGGAGGAAGCGGATGCAGCGCCGTGTTCTGCCGTTCGCCGCAACGTTGTTCGTCGCCGCGCAGGCGGCAGCGGCGTCAGCGCAGCCCTATCCTGCCGCGGCTTCGCTGAACGCCACGCAGACGATCGGCCGCGACCTGTTCACGCAACACTGCATGGTCTGCCACGAGCACACGCAGATCACGGCGGCGGGGCATTTCGGCCCCGACATTTCCGGGCAATCGCTCGGCGGCAAAGACGACGCGTTGTTCACGCAGATCAGCAACGGCTCGCCGAACATGCCGGGCTTCAAGTACCTGTTCAGCCCGGACCAGATCAAAGCCATCGTCACCTATGTGAAAGCCTTGCCCATGCCGCCGCGCCCAGCCCCGCGCGACGGCAAGGCCGCCAGAGGAGACCGCAGCGATGACTAAGCATGCGACGAACCGGTCAATGAGCCATGGTCGCGGGTCCCGTAACGGTCCCGTCCTGCCTGTCGGCGCTGCTGCTTTCGCAGTGTTGGCGATGACGCTTGCAGCCGCACCGCCGGCCGCGGCGGCCGACGTGACGTTGAGCGGCACCATCGCGTCCGCCGCCGGCGAGAAGATGGGTGGCGTCACGGTTTCGGCCAAGGAGGTCGGCACGACCATCACCACGACGGTGTTCACCGATCCCGCCGGCGCTTACGTCTTTCCGCCGCTGCCGGAGGGACAATACCGGGTCTGGGCGCAGGCGATCGGCTTCGGTACCGCGAAGAACGAGCTCGCACTCGGCGCCGTGAAGCATCAAGATTTCGCGCTGAGCCCGATCACCGACGCCGAGCGGCAGATCGAGCAGATGCCGGGCGACCTCATCCTCGCCGGTCTTCCCGGCAACACGCCGGACGAATTGCGGATGAAACAGATTTTCCGCAACAACTGCACGAGCTGCCACACTCCAAGCTACACGCTGCAGCACCGCTTCGACGAGGCCGGCTGGAACGCCATCATCACCACGATGAAGTCGGTGAATGTCTACGGCATCTACAATCCGAAGGCGCCCGTCAATCCGGTGCTCGATTTCCATCAGGACGAACTTGCCAAATATCTCGCCAGGGCGCGCGGGCCGGGCGACGCCGAATTCCGCATCACCACGAGGCCGCGGCCGTCGGGCGAAGCGGCGCGCGTGGTGTTCCGCGAATACGACGTGCCGCGCAATCCGGACCAGGACCTGCCGGCCGCCGACGGGCCGAACGACGGCAGCGACTGGTCGCTCGGCACGCCGTCGCGCATCGGCTCGATGCCGCATGATGCCGCCGCCGATCTCGACGGCAATCTCTGGTTCGCCGTGGTGGTGCCCACCAAGCGCGCCACGGTCGGCCGCATCGACGCCAAGACCGGCGCCGTCAAATTCTTCAAGGTCGAGCGGCAGAACGGTTTCGCCGCCAATGCCCACGGCCTCATCCGCGACGGCAACGGCAAGATCTGGTTCAACGTCTGGATGCCGCGCGGCGGCATCGCCAGCATCGATCCGAAGACCGAGAAGATCGACGTCTTCCTGCCGCCGCCCGGAATCACGCCGATCGACGGGCCGGTGACCATCGACTACGACGGCCAGGGCCAGATCTGGGCGACGACGCCGCAAGGCGCGCTGCGGCTCGATCCGGCGAGCGGCCGCTTCACCGAGTACAAGTCGGTCACGCCGACCACGGCCAACGGCGGCATCGGCTCGACCTACGGCATCGCGGGTACCGCCGACGGCAATGCGTGGTGGACGCAGATGGCATTCGACACCATCGACCGCAGCGACACCAAGACCGGCCAATCGACCGAATGGAAGCTGCCGCCCATCGCCGAGCAGGCGAAGCTCGTCAATGACGAGGACCGCAAGTTCTACGCGACCTATGCACCCAAGGACATCGGCACGCCGTATCCGTGGTCGCAGGGTCCGCGCCGCATCGGCATCGATCGCGATACCGGCGTGATCTGGGGCGCCGATTCCTGGGGCGGCAACCTGTTGCGCATCGACACCAAGACCGCCGACATCACCACGATCCCGTTCCCCGATCCGGTATCGAACCAGCCGTATCACGCGACGCCCGACAAGGATCACAATGTCTGGGCGCCGCTGTGGACCACGGACCAGATCGCCAAGTACGAGCCGGCGACCGGCAAATGGACGATGTTCGACCTGCCGACGCGCGGCACCGAAATCCGCATCGTCAATCTGCTGGAAAAGCCCGGCGTGAAGGAACTCGTGTTCGCCTATCCACGATCGAGCAAGGTGGCAGTGATGACGTTCCGCAGCGAAGCGGAGATCGCCGCGCTCAAGGCAAGGGCGCAGTAAAAAAATTTCCCCTCCCCTTGTGGGGAGGGAGAAACCAGCGGGAGGCAGAACGACGCCTACTCGATGACGTCGTCGGCGACCGCGAGCAAGGTCGAGGGCACGGCGAGACCGAGCGCCTTGGCGGTCTTGAGATTGATGACCATCTCGAATTTCGTCGATTGCACCACCGGCAAATCAGCCGGCTTCTCACCCTTGAGAATGAGCCCCGTGTAGTCGCCGGCCAGTTGCATGACATTGAAGAAATCCGCCCCGTAGCTGATCAGACCGCCGGCCTCCGCAATTTCACGATTGTCGAACATAGCCGGCAGCGCGCGGCGTGCCGCCAGCGCGACAATCTGCGCGCGGCGCGTGAAAAAGAAGGCGTCGGTGCTCACCACCAGCACCGTGCCCGGCTGTTGTGGGATCTTTTCAAAGGCCTCGTCAATCTCGCCGGCGGTGCTGGCGTTCACGACCTCGACGCGAAGCCCGAGGCTCGCGGCGCCAGCCTCGATATCCTTCACGAAGGGCCCCGCCAGCGCCGAGGTTGGATTGACCAGCGTGTAATAACGCACCGCCTGCGGCACGAGCTGGCGCAAGAGCCCGAGCCGCTTCGCCCCAAGATCGGCGTTCAGCGCCGTCACACCCGTGAGGTTGCCGCCCGGGCGGTTGAGGCTGGCGACCAGGCCGAGAGCGACGGGATCGGTTCCGGTGGTGAAAACGATCGGAATGGTCGACGTTGCGGCTTTGGCCACGAGCGACGCCGGCGTGCTGCCTGCCGTCGAGATCACCGCCACATTGCGCTTGATCACATCGGCAACAAAACCACGCAAACGATCTTCATGCCCATCCGCCCAGTGAAATTCGATCGTGACATTCTCGCCATCGACAAAGCCGGCCCCGCTCAGACCTTTTTTGTATGCGGCAATGCGCCGAACGTTCTGATCGCGCGAGCCCGAATGTACGAAACCGACCACCGGCATTGCCGGCTGTTGCGCGCGCGCTGCACCCGCCGACAGCATCGCGGTGCCGCCGCCGAGCAGCCGAATGAATTCGCGTCGCTTCATGAAGTGCGCCTTCCGGCCCCGACCTGCTCTCAACTGACGAAGCTCAGAATCCGATCATATCGAGCTTGGTCAACGTCACCTGATTGCTGATCCGCGCGGCGTTGGCGAGGTGCCAGGCGGTGTAAAGCTCCGGGAAGAGATCGTCGGCCGACATGGCGTCGACCGGCACGATCACCTTGAAGCCGCGCAGCGCCGCCTCGCCGCCGGTGTGCAGCACCGAGGTCTGCGCCTGCGTGCCCATCGCCACCACGGTCTTGATGCCTTTGTCCTTCAGCGTCTTTTCGAGGTCGCTGTTGATGAACTTGTCGGGCCCAAGCGGCGGCAACACCTCTTCGCCGGGCGCCGGCGTCAAGTCCTTGAGCACGTCGGCCGGCACCGACTTCGGCACCGCCACGCTGTAGATGATGAGCGCGCCTTTGGCACGCGCCGCCTCCACGAACTTCTTCACTTTCGGAACCGAGTCGGCACAGCGCTTGCGGCGCTCGGGCGTGCAGGTCTGCACCGTGAAGTCCATGACCAGGAGCGCGGTTTCCTTCGGCACCAAAGTCACCGGCTTGAGTTGCGGCGGCGGGGGAAGTTTCGCATTGGCCCATTCGTCGATGATGGTCTGCGCCTGCGCCGGAAGGGCGCAAAGGCAGAACCCGGCAATTAAAGCGGCGGCAAACGAACGCGGCATGGTGTCCTCCCGTTTGATTTGCCGTCACGTT
>DATJYT010000105.1:0-6447 GCA_035499475.1 Xanthobacteraceae bacterium
CGAAGATGAAACGGCCGCCGCCGACCACATGGTCGGTCACCGCCGCCTGGATTGCGGTATCGACCGGATGGGCGAGATGGATGAGCTTCACTGCCGCGCCCATGCGGATTTTCTTGGTCAGCGCCGCCGCCTTGCACATCAACAATTCCGGCACCGGCAGCGTGTCGACCTTGTCGATATAGACCGGCTCGCCGTGGTGCTCGCTGATATAGCAATCGCGAAAACCGAGGTCATCGGCGAGCACGATCTCGGCGAGGTCTTCTGCGTAAGTCTGGGAGGCGGTCGTGTGCGGACGAAAACCGTTCGAGAATATACCGAATTCCATTTAAAATCCCCTTTTCAGAACCATCACGTTTAAGACGTCGGCGGTAACTTGACAACGCACGGGACGGTCTCGCCTATGGCGCGGGAACGAGAATCGCATGGCCGGCCTGCGCATCTACGGCATCGCCCGCACCCGCGCGTTCCGCGTGCTGTGGGTGGCGAAGGAGCTTAAGCTCGACTACGAGCACCTGCCGATGGAGATCGGCGATGCCGGAGCGCGCACGCCGGAATTCCTCGCCATCAATCCGAACGGGCGGCTGCCGGTCATCGTCGATGACGGCTTCGTGCTGTTCGAGTCGCTCGCGATCACGCTCTACCTCGCCAAAAAGCACGCCAACGGCACGCTCTATCCGGGCACGCTCGAAGGCGAGGCGCGGGCGTGGCAATGGAGCCTGTGGGCGGTCACCGAGGTCGATCGCGGCGTCAACATCTGGTCGCTGCACGCGGTCCGCCTGCCGCCCGCCGAGCGCGACGAACGAAAGCGCGACGAGGCGCTCGACGTGCTCAAGGCGCCGTTCAGGGTGCTGGATGCGGCTCTAGCGAAGGAGCCTTATCTGCTCGGCGACGCGTTCACAGTCGCCGACCTCAACGTCGCTGCCGTGATCAGCCGCGCCGTCGACATGGACCTGTCCGCGGTGTCGAACCTCAAGGCCTGGCTGACGCGCTGCCTCGAACGGCCGGCGGCGCGCGCGGCGCTCGCGCTCAAGAGCAAGGCCGACAGCGAGACGCCGGCGGAGGTGACGCGGCGCATCGCCCGGATCAACCGCCTGTGAGCGCGCCGAACGCCGGCCGGTTCGATATCGGTCAATCCATGAACGAGGCGGTCGCGTTGCAGCGGCAGGGCAAGCTGCGCGATGCCGAGAAAATCTACATGCGCGTCCTCAAGGCAGCGCCGGATTATTTCGATGCGCTTAATCTCCTCGGCACGGTCAAGGCGCAGCTCGGCCGATTGGGCGAGGCGCATCGCGTTCTCGCCGCGGCCGTCAAGATCAACCCGAACGTGCCGCAGGGCCACGCCAATCTCGGCCAAGTCCTGCACGCGCTCAAGCGCAACGAGGAGGCGCTTGCCGCATTCGACAAGGCGCTCGCGCTTGCGCCCGGCGACGTCGCCATCCTCAATCATCGCGCCAATGCGTTGTTGAGCCTCGGCCGCCACCAAGAAGCGCTCGCCGCCTTCCGGCAGGTCCTGGCGCGCGTGCCGCAGCACCCGGAGGCGCGGCTCAACAGCGGCATTGCCTATGCGGCGCTCGGCTCGCCCAAGGAAGCAGTCGCGGAATTCGATCACGCGCTATCGATCATGCCGGGCCACGCCGGCGCGCATTACAACCGCGGGCTGGCGCTGTTCAATCTCGGCCGCCACGACGATGCCATTGCCGCGCACGACAAAGCGCTTGCGGCGGCGCCCGAACATGCCGGCGGCTGGTTCAATCGCGGCCAGGCGCTGGCGGCCCTCAACCGCTTCGAGGATGCCATTGCGAGCTACGCGCGGGCGCGGGCGTTGCGCAAGGACAATGCCGACGTCGAGTTCAACGAGGCGCTCGCGCTTCTGACGCTCGGTGACTATCGGCGCGGCTTTCAGAAATACGAATCGCGCTGGCGCCGCACCGGCATGCCGCAGATGCGCAGCCGCGGGCGGCCGCTGTGGCTCGGCGAATATCCGGCGACGCGCAAGACCGTGCTGGTCCACGCCGAGCAGGGGCTCGGCGACACCATTCAGTTTGCCCGTTACGTGCCGCTTTTGGCGGAAGCCGGCGCCAAGGTAGTGCTCGAAGTGCAGAGCGAATTGCGCACGTTGATGGCGCGCCTCGACGGCGTCGCGGCGATCCTCGCGCGCGGCGAGGTTCCGCCGCCGTTCGACGTGCATTGCCCGCTCGGTAGCCTGCCGCTCGCCTTCAAGACCGATCCCGACACCGTGCCGTCGCGGATTCCTTATCTTGCGGCCGACGACGCGCATCTGGCGAAATGGACCGCACGGCTCGGCGGCCTGGCGCGGCCGCGCATCGCGATCGCCTGGGCCGGCAATGCGAGCCACGTCAACGACCGCAACCGGTCGATCGCGTTTGCGCGCCTTTCGTCGCTGTTCGCAGCCCCGGCTCGCTTCATCAGCATCCAGCGCGACGTCCGCAGCGAGGACGCCGCGCCGCTCGCCGCCGAAAATCGCGTGATGCATGTCGGCGCCGAGCTTGAGGATTTTGCCGACACCGCGGCGGTGATCGCGCTCGCCGATCTGGTGATTTGCGTCGATACCGCGGTGGCGCATCTTGCCGGCGCCATGGGCCGCCCGGTCTGGGTGCTGCTGCCGTTTAATCCGGACTGGCGCTGGACGCTCAAGGGCGACACGAGCCCGTGGTATCCGACTGCGCGCCTGTTCCGGCAGACCAGGCTCGGCGATTGGGACGGCGTGATCGCGCGCGTCGGCGCCGATCTTGCAGGTTTCATCGCCGGCGCTTCTTAACTTCCCTCTGCCGGGACGGGAGAGGGAAGATTCCGTTATCGCCCGTGCTCCCACAGAGTCTCGATCCGGTGGCGAAACGCCTTGGGTTTTTCGGCGAACAGACGCCGTGCGATGCGCGCGGCGCGTTGCGTCAGCTCGGCGCTGCGCTCGGCGCAGGCGGGCGAGAGGCGCGAGCGCCAATGCGCCAGCGGTTGATGGACGCCGGTGAGCCGCTTGAGCACTTCGAGATCCTGGCAGCGGCCGAGCCGTTCGCGCAGGCGCTCGGCTTCGTTGGTCCACATCTTGCCGAAGCGCGGCCACAGCGGCTCGATCAATTCCATCTGGTAGCGATGATCGACGACCCGCTGGCGCAGCTCGTGCAAATCTTCCGCGCTCGCCAGCGACCAGTCCGACGGAATGCGCCGCCGCGCGCCGCGATAGCCGGCGGTGAGCCGCTCGGCGATGGACGAGAAATCGAACGGATCGAGCGGCCAGGCCGCCACCGCGGCGGCCGCTTCGTCAAGCCAGGCAGCGATGGCGTCGCGCTTCGCCGGCGTCAGCACCGCCTGCTCCTCGCTGCCGCGCAGCGCTTCGATGCGGCTGCGGATGGTGGCGCTGGTGCGCGCCGACAGCACCATGCCGCCGTCAAGAAGACCATCGAAGGCATTGAGCGCCGCCTGGCCGTCGCGGGCGTGGCCGAGCGAACGGGCATGGTCGCGCGCCTCATCGCGCCAGCGCGCGGCGTCCGGAATGAACGGCGCAAGCAGCCGCATCAGCGCGCGCCACGCCTTCATGGAGCGGCGGAATTTGTGCACGGCGTCGCGGCCCGACCGCTCCGGATCGGTGATCGCGGCACGGGCCTCGCTCAGTATTCCGGCCGCGATCGCCCTCACGGCGGGGCCGATGGCTGATTTCGGCCGCAAGGCCGGTTTGTCGCCCATATCCGCTTCTACGAACGCGTGCATGACACAGAGTTGGGGGTCGTGTGACAGTATGGCGAATTATCCGGCCCGCTGCACTTCCCTTATGGGGGGGCGCTTGCTACATGACGTTGCGATCAAGCAACGATTGGCGCGGGGTGGAGCAGCCCGGTAGCTCGTCAGGCTCATAACCTGAAGGTCGTAGGTTCAAATCCTACCCCCGCAACCAATTTCTTATTTAATTACAATAATTTATGACGAACGAGCGTTCGGGGTTGGGTTCAGCCCATTCTGATGCACCGTGACGCGTCGCTTGATAGCCGACGGCAGTTTGGCGCGCGTTCAATGCGATAATCCCGATCCATCGGCGGTCTTGGTTTTCGACCTGGCGTCGCTTTCTTGGCGCAGATACGCGATGATGTCGCGGCGAGACGTCCTCTCAAGAACGCCAACCGGCATTTTGACGCCGGGAAGAAACTGCCGCGGACTGCTGAGCCAGCCGTCAAGCTTGTCAGGCGACCAAACGAAGTCAGCCGTCTTGAGCGCCTGAGAATAGGGGTAGCCGGGAGCCGAGCCGGCCCTGCGGCCGACGACGCCACCGAGCATCGGACCGACCTTGTTGTCGTCAAGGGCGTGGCATCCCGTGCATTGCTCGCCGAAGAGCTCCTTGCCGTGAACGGGGTCGGCGGGAGCGTCGGGAAGAAATCGCGACAGATTGGTGGCGTTCGCCGGTTTGGCGGATCGAAACATCGAATAACCGAGCGTAATCGAATCGACGCCGCTGACTTCGGGATCCTTGGCGGCCGCCGGATCAACATAGAAGACGACCGGCATGTCCACCTTCTGATGCGGTTCGAGCAGTTCCTCCGTGAAGCAAAAGCACTGGATCTTGTTGAAGTAGATGCCGATCTGCAGCGGCGTAACATTGAACGTTGCGTGCCCCACGATCGCCTGGTCGCTCATATTCTCGGCGGAAAAATAAACCAGCGTCTGCTCGCCAAGATGTACCGTTACGGCCCGTTGCTCGGGCTCGAAGCGCCACGGCAGGCCGGGCGCAACATTGGCGTCGAAATCCACCCTGATAGTTCGCTTCGAAACGGTCGCCGTATCCGAGCCCACCCGCTGCGTCGTACCCCCTAGGCCGGTGGCGCTGCAAAACATCCGATACAGCGTCGGTGAATAGGCGACCAAGCCGACCATGACAGCCATGGCACCAAGACACGGCGCGATGACGTAGAGGTTTTTGCGACGCTGAGATGGTGCCATCGATCCGCGAGCCAGTCGTTGTGACGCCGCTGTTGCGCGCATTTGACATGCGACGGCGTCTCCGTCGCGCGAAGCTGGCCATCAACCGTGTCGACTCCGAGGTCGAGGCGTGCGGCGTTTTGTCGGTACCCGAAAAATGCGACGCGCCGGCTGTTCGGGGCATAGCTACGGGGTGTCGCCGTCACGCCGCGCGCTCATCCTTCGCGCCACGGCGTCTCCACGCCTGCCGCAGCATTAAGGTAAAAATTGAGTTTAAGGCGACACATCGCGGCCCCGAAGCGATGATGGTCATGCGCGTCATCGGTGGAGAAAACGCTCATGAGTTTGAGCAAATTCGGATTGGCTCAAATCGCGGCCCTGGCGCTGTTCGCCGCGGGATTGGGCGCCGCCCCGGCGCTCGCGCGTGGATGCGGTTATCACGGTTGCGGGCGCGCGGCGCTTCACGCGCATCGATCTTGGCGCCTTCCGCATCGCGCCGCTTTCGCCTATGCCGCTTTCGCTCCGCCTTACGACGAGCCGGCCTACACCGGCGGGCTCTATGGGCCGCGAAGCTATGGCGGCTTCTACGCTCCGCGGTACTACGGCGGCGATACGCCTTTCCTCGCGCCGCGCTATTACGGCGGCCGTTGGTGGCCGCACTGACTAAAGCGTCGCCGGGAAGAAATGGTTGATCGCCGCCAGGATAGCGAGGAGCACGAGCCCGAGGCTCAGGCTCCAGGCGATCAGTTTCTTCTCGATCGGCTGCAGCGGCTCGACCGGGGCGGTGTGCAATTCCTCGCGCAGGTCGGTTTGGCTTATTTGCGACATGACGTTCTCCTGAAGACCGGATTCTGGGCTCTCAACCGGCGAGCGGCGGCGTGATGCCGTTGAAGAAAATCCGCGAGATCGCGAGACCGAATCCTGATCCTGTTCCCGGCGCACCGGTGTTGAGATGGGCGTTAGACATGATCGTCCCTGTCGCCGGCGCGGACCGGCGTTTTCCTGAATCGGCATTGACTGAGAGAATTTGCGGACGAACGGCCGGCGCGTTCAGCGGCCGCCGCACTGCATTATGTCGAAACGCAGAATCCCGGCGTCATGGGTTCATCTCCAAGTTAGGGAGCCCACGAACACGCTTCGTGGCGCTTTAGCGTTTTTCCGCGGCGCAAGCTGCTCCTCAAATCCCGCGATCCGTACCAGTCATTCCAGTCGGATGCGCTGATCTCGCCACGACGCGGCGGAAAGTCAATGCAGCCGGCAAAAATAAGAGAGTCTTGGTCGAGCGTGCCGTTTTTGGGCGAATGAAATCACTCGCTAGCATGCGCGCAAAGAAACAAAGTTTTAGGTGCTAAGGCATGCCGTTGGTTGAGCCGCGCCTTCCCTGCTTCAGACATCAGGGCCGCGCTGCCAATCGTTGCGGCGACATTTGCCGGGAAGACGATGCTAGGGCGCTCTGCGCCGGAAGGAACCGCTGTTGCGGAAGCGCCGCCTTGCGGTATTTCCGACTTTTTTTGCAAGTGCGAA
>DATJYT010000106.1:0-10731 GCA_035499475.1 Xanthobacteraceae bacterium
GGTGGTGATTTCGGCCTCTATGTCGGCGAGGATGTATCGATCGGCTACCTGAGCCATGATGACAAGACGGTCCGACTTTACCTCGAGGAGACGTTTACCTTCCTTCTCCTGACAACGGAGGCATCCGTTGCGCTGACTGTCCCTGGAGCCAAAGCTGACGCCTGATATTGGTTTCACGGGCTAAAATTGAGGCGATGATGCGCTTCCCGGCCTGCGTGACGGTCCTTGTTGCATTTGCATTGCTACATCTCGTGCCGCCTTCGCAGGCCACAGCGGAGGACGATTATTTTCGTGGCAAGACTATCACGGTCGTCATCCCGATCGGACCGGGCGGCGCCTACGATGCTTATGCCCGCCTGATCGCGCGCCATTTCGGGCAGCACATTCCCGGCAATCCGACCATCATCGCGCGCAACATGCCCGGCGCCGGCGGCGTTATCGCTTCAAATTATTTTTACAACGTCGCCCCGCAGGACGGCACGACGCTGTCGATCATCACCTCGTCGTTTGCGAACGAAGAGTTGTTCGCCAACCCACAGATCAAATACGAGTCGCGGCGTTTCCTTGCGATCGGCCGCCTGGTCGACACGACATCGGTGCTGTTTTTCTGGTTTGCCTCTCCGATCAAGACGCTGCAGGACCTGCTGACGAAGCCGAGCACGGTCGCGATCTCGTCGGTGCACGAAATTCCCGCCTATCGCCTGCGGGCAATGAACACGTTCGTCGGAACTTCGATCAAGCAGATCCCCGGTTATCCGTCGGCGCGGGACTATGTGTTGGCGGCCGAGCGCGGCGAGACCGATGGCGGAACTTCAACCTTGGTCGGCTTGTCCCAGCTGTATTCCAACTATCTCCAAGAAAAGAAGCTCAACGTGCTGGTGCAGTTCTCGATCGACCGCGACCCGGCCATGCCGGATGTCCCGACGATTATGGAGCTCGTCAAGGATCCGGAGGCAAAGCAGATCTTCCGTCAGCTCGTCAGCAACGACGAGATTGGGCGCGCCCTCTTCACGACCCCGAATGTACCGCCCGAACGTCTGGCGCTGCTGCGGTCCGCCTTTAATGCGATGGTTGCCGATCCGGAATTCACGTCAGATGTCGAGCAGCTTCGGCTGCCGCTCAATCCGAAATCGGGCGAGGAAATGCAGCGCGTCGTCAACGATATGTTTGATATCTCGCCCGGGGCCCTCGCCAAGCTCAGGGAGCTGGTCAAGTAAATTCGCGATTGGCCGTAGACTGTTCTTGCGCAAGGGCATCGAACCGGATGTAATCGGTTTCACTTTGGATGTAGGCTTGGGACCGACGGAACACTGCCGCCCACGCTGCCGCGTGACCAATCCAAGAGCGAGACGCAATGAAAGCCGATCTAGAGCTGAAATTCAGCATCGCGGATTATCACCGGACCCGGCCGCTTCTGAACGGCGACGTTAATCTCGAAGGAATCAAGCCCAGCTTCCACGCGGCCGCGCCGGGAGAAGCTTGTCTGCGTCCGGTATACGAGGAATTCGACGTCGCCGAAATGTCGCTGTCCTGGTACGTCATGGCGCGAGAGCGCAACGAGCCGGTCTATGCGCTGCCGATATTTCCGCTGCGGATGTTCATTCACGCTTACATCTATTGCGGAGCGAATTCCGGGATCAGGGAAGCACGCGACCTCGTCGGCAAGCGGGTCGGCATGGACCTCTATCGCCTGACGGTCGGCCTATGGGCACGCGGCATCTTGCAAGAGCGCTACGGCGTAATGCCGAACCAGATCCGTTGGTTTACCTCCGAACCGGAGGGCGCGGGATTTGAAGTGCCCGCCGATGTCAGTGTGACCATTGCGAATGAAGACGTTGAGGAGATGCTGCTCAGGGGCGACGTGGACGCGTTGATTTCGCCCAACGTCCCAAAATGCTTCCGAGCGGGCGACCCGCGGATCCGGCGACTCTTTCAGCCATGCCGGCCCGTCGTCGAGCAATATTTCGTGGAGACCAGCATTTTCCCGATCACGCACACCGTCGTGGTCCGTGAAGAACTGCTGCACCGCGAGCCTTGGATTGTCGACAGGCTCGTTGGTGCGTTCGACGCTGCCGACGCCCTGTGCCGGAGAGAATACAACTATCCCAAGCGACTATCCTTCCCAACGGCGGCATTGATTCTGGAGGAGGAAGAGCAACGCTTCGGCAAGAATCCGTGGCAGCACGGTCTGGCGCCAAACGCGCATACGCTGGAGAAATTCATGCAATATGCTGCCATCCAGGGCTATACGGCGAGAACTCTGAGCCTCGAAGAAGCCTTCTGGCCGGGACTCAAACCAAGCAAGGCTTCCGATCAGCCGGCGCGCCGCCTTGTTGGCGCGCTCTAGGACCGATCGCTGCAGTCATCGGCGTGATCGTTGATTGTAATTCGCCCGATACCAGCGATCTGATGAAGGAACGGTCGGAGGCGGCGGCAACGCTTGGCCAGAGATGCTCGGGGCTGATCAGAACTTTATGCTACGCCTTCGTGAGGCATTGGAAGCGTCCTGGGACGGGCAAACCGCTTACGGAGCGCTTGAACAAGCCGGTAATCCAGCCTTGGGCCAATGCTATCCAACCTGCCGCGTGGTGCAGCACTATTTTCCGGCAACCGAAATCATCAAGGGCAAAGTCTGGACGGGTGAGAGCGAAGAAATCCATTTCTGGAATGGTCTACGGGTTGGCGATGAGTGGTATCACATCGACTTGAGCTGGCGGCAATTTCCCGTTGGCTCAGTCGTCCGGGAATTTGTTGCGCTTGATCGCCATGATTTGGGTGACAGCGAGGCTACTATCCAACGCTGTGCCCTGTTACTGAAGCGCGTCGAGGACTACTTGGACAAGCTATCTCAGTCTCTGACGCCATAAATTGCGTAATGATTTTCAAAATGATTGGCCCGTGCTGAGGGCAAATCTTCGCGTATCTCGAACGTCCCATAAAGCCCAACGGATCACCCGCGCCGTCGCGAGATCACGTAGGATTCATCATAGAACCACAACCCGCCGCGCTCGCGCAGCACCGAGTGAGTGGCGTCGATGTAGCGGCCGTCCGCCGCAGCTTCTGCGACCCGGTCATCCTCCACCTGGGCCACGTAGATCGCGGCATTCCAGGCCGCGAACAACGTCGAGGTGCCGATCGATTCCGAGATTTCGGACGGCAGCGTATGCATGACGTATTTGAATAGCGAACGGTTATCCGCATAGGCATTGAAGTTGAGATCGCGACCCGCGGGGCCGAGCTCGTGCTTCACCGCCTTGAGGATCTGATGCCGGTCGTGGATGAACGGATTATCGTTCGGCCACACTCTCTGGATGATCTCCATGCCAGGGTCTTGACCGTGCGAATGGATGGCAATGAGCCGGCCGCCCGGACCGAGCGCGCGGGCGAGCGGCGCGATCACGCGCTTGGCCTTGAACTCGAGCGAAGCCCGCGCACGATAGGGTTGCGAGGCGATGACGAGATCGTAGTTGGCGAGCGTTCCGCCCGGCCTCGGAATGATCGGGTCGAGCAGGAAACGGTGGTCTTCGCGATAGATCACCAGCACCACAGGCCGCTCATAGACCGGATTGCCGGTGCGCGCGCTCACGCCGGCTTTCCAGTTCTGCGCCAGGAACGGCTCAAGGGCGATGATCTGTTCTTCGAAGCGATGCGCCGAATTGCCGATCAGTGGCAGCTCGTGCCAGACGAGGCTCGACGCGGCGTTGAGCGACTTTACGTGCAGCCACGGCGCGTCTGCATAAGCGAGATTGGTGAGCACCAGCACCGATGCCGGATGCTCGAAGAAGCGGTCCGACATCTTTTGCAGCGTCAGCCGCACGTCCTCGAGGCTGATCTCCTTGCCGACGGCATAGAACGGCATGTGCGGAAAGCGGTCGTGCATGGCGCGCATCACCCGCACCAGCACCGAGCCGTCGCCGACGCCGGCGTCGAACAGGCGGATCGCCGGCGGCCGCGGATGCAGATGCGCAAGCTCTTCGCTGACGCGGTGCGCCACCTCCCATTTCTCGCTGCAGGTATTGACGAAGAGCAGATATTTTTGACGGTTATCGAAGAAGCGGAAATTGCGTTGCGGATCGCCGGGCTGCGTGGGCGAAGATGACGGCGGCGCGGCCGGTGGTGCCGGCCGGTGCTCGCGCGGGCGCTCGATGATGGTGGGCCGATTTTGCGCCGGATTGGCCGCCATGAAGCCGTGGATGCGGTCGAGCGTGTCGGTGGTGATCCGCCCGCCGTTGCGCAGCCGCGCGGCAAGCTTGCCGTCATTGACTGCGCGGCGGCCGAAGGTGGATTCCGCGAGTCCGGTCTGCCGGCAGTAGTCGGAGATTTCCTGAAGCAGTTGCTGAGCGTTCATGGGCGCCGCTCCCGATGTTTCCTCGATACCGAATGGGCGTGCTGGAGCCTTCTTGCTTGAACGAAGCGAACCAAGCCGTGGGCAGGCGGTCAACCACAAACTGGCCCATTGCCACAGTGGGCAATATGGTGGGCAGAGTGGGCAAATTCAAATCCGCGGGTCGGTGGCAAAACAAGCGTCGCCATCGCAACGATCGGACGCGAATGCGTTGCAAGCGCGCTACTCATTCCGCCCCGTGCGACGGCCCTGAAATAGCGGTTCTATCGGCGGCAATAACGTGTAGGGTGCGCGGCGGGAGAGCGGATGAACCAAGTCAGGGTGGCGCCAGTGCAGCCGCGGCGTCGTTTTTGCGTCGTGCTCATCAAGCCGTCGCATTATCACGACGACGGTTATGTCATTCGGTGGTGGCGCGGGCTGGTGCCGTCCAACTCGCTTGCGGCTTTGCATGGCGTGGCGCTCGATTGCGCACAGCGGCACGTGCTCGGACCGGATGTGGACATCGACATCGACGTGATCGATGAGACCAACACCCGCGTCAACGTCCCCAAATTGCTGCGCCGCTTCCGCAACTGCAGCGGTTACGGCATCGTCGCGCTGGTCGGCGTGCAGACCAACCAATATCCGCGGGCGCTCGATATCGCCCGGCCGTTCCGGCAAGCAGGCATTTCAGTCGTTATTGGCGGCTTTCACGTGTCCGGCTGCATTGCCATGCTCGACGGCAAGGCCGTCGATCTTGATCGTGCGCGCGATCTCGGCGTCAGCATTTTCGCCGGCGAGGCGGAAGGACGGTTTGAAGAACTGCTGCAGGATGCGGCCGGCGGTTGCATCCGACCGCAATACGACTTTACCAAGGACCTCGTCGACATGACGGGCCAGCCGAGCCCGTTCCTGCCGATAGAATATGTGAGACGCACCGCGGGAACCAACAGCAGCTTCGATTCCGGCCGCGGCTGCCCGTTTCAGTGCTCATTCTGCACCATCATCAACGTCCAGGGCCGCAAGTCGCGGTCGCGAACGCCGGATGACGTCGAGCAGGTCATTCGCGAGAACTGGGAAGAAGGCATTTCGCGCTTCTTCCTGACCGACGATAATTTCGCGCGAAACCGAGAGTGGGAACCCATTCTCGATCGTCTCATCAAGCTGCGCGAAGTCGACGGCATTCCGCTGGGCTTGATGATTCAGGTCGACACGCTCTGCCACAGAATTCCGAAATTCATCGAAAAATGCGCCAGGGCAGGCGTGACGCGCGTCTTTATCGGCCTCGAGAACATCAATCCAGACAACCTCAAGGCGGTCAAAAAGCCGCAGAACAAGATCACCGAATACCGCAGAATGCTGCTCGCCTGGAAAGCGCAGGGTATCTTCACTTACGCTGGATATATCCTCGGCTTGCCGGCCGATACGGCGGAATCGATTCGGCGCGACATCGAGATCATTCAGCGCGAGCTGCCGCTCGATATCGTCGAATGGGTGATCCTGACGCCGCTTCCCGGCTCGGAGGATCACCGATCGATGTGGCGCGACGGCGTTGCCATGGACGGCGACCTCAACAATTACGATTTCGAGCACGTGGTCGCCGAACATCCCAGGATGAGCCGCGCCGAATGGCAGGCGATCTATCAGGAGGCATGGACCAGCTATTATTCGCGGGACCACGTCGAGACGCTGCTGCGACGCGGCGCGGCGTCCGGCGTTTCACTGCTGAGCCTTGTCAAAGCGCTGGTGCCTTTCATCCACAATGTCCCGGTTGAGAACATCCATCCGCTGCAAGCGGGACTGTTTCGTCGTAAGCATCGCTCGGAGCGGCGATACGGCCTGCCCCGAGAGTCGCTGTGGGCGTTCTATTCGAGCCACATCGCGAATACGATCGTGAACAACTGGAAGCTTGCCGGAACCGTGTTCTGGATTCTTCGCCTCAAGCGCCGCATTGAGCGCGATCCGCGTCATCTTTCTTACACGGACGTTGCTCTCACAGCGGTCGTGGATGACGACGTTGAAGCAACGCTCGATCTCCTGACCAAGACCGCCGGAGCCAAGGCCGCGATCGACCACATCAAGAAAGTGGCGGCGCTGACCCACTAGGGTGGACGTGGTGTAAGCGGGCGCAAAGTGCCAGCGACGATGAGACCGATGTGATGCCCCGCCTTGGCGCCAATTTGGGCCATCTGTTCACCGAGCGCCCGCTGATCGAGCGTTTGGGCGCCGCGGCGGCCGCGGGCTTCACGGCGGTCGAGCTGCAATTTCCCTACAGTGTTCCGGCTTCAGCGGTGAAAAGCGAGCTCGACAGGCATGGCTTGACGCAACTCGGCATCAACACCGCGCCGGGACGGGAAGGGGAGTTCGGCCTTGCAGCGCAGCCCGGCCGCGAGCGCGATTGGGATGTCGTCTTCAAGCAGGCACTCGAATATGTTGTTTCCATCGGTGGCCGCGCCATTCATTGCATGACCGGCGTAGTGACGCCGGAGCAGCGGCCGGCGGCGGAAACCGTGTTCATCAAGAATTTGACGCGCGCTGCCGAGGCTGCCGCGAGAGCGAACATCACGCTCTTGATCGAGCCGATCAACGCGCGCGACCGGCCGGGATATTTTCTCAGCCGCGTCGAGCACGCCGCCGACATTATCGCCAAGGTCGGAGCGCCGAATGTGCGCATCCAATTCGATTTTTATCATGTCCAGATCATGAGCGGCGATCTCATCAGGCGCTTCGAGAAATTCCTGCCGGTGATCGGCCACGTGCAGGTCGCGAGCGTGCCGGCGCGCCACGAGCCCGACGAGGGCGAGATCAACTATCCGGCGATTTTCGACGCCATCGATCGTTCCGGCTATGCGGGATGGGTCGGCTGCGAATACAAGCCGCGCACGCGCACCGAGGACGGCCTCGGCTGGGCGAAACGTTACGGCGTCGTGCCAAAAGGGAGTTGAGGATGCGTCTTGAAGGCAAAATCGCGCTGGTGACCGGGGCCGGCTCCGGCATCGGCAAATGCATCGCGGAAACCTATGCCCGCGAGGGCGCGCGTGTCGCGCTCGCCGACATCGATGGGGAGGCGGCGAAATCCGCGGCGCGCGCCATCGGCAACAACGCCATTGCGCTGCGCTGCGACGTGACCAGGAAAGCCGATTTCGACGCCGCGGTCGCCGACACGGTCGCGGCCTTCGGCGGCCTCGACATCCTGGTCAACAATGCCGGCGTGACGCACATCAACAAGCCGATGCTCGAAATCGACGAAGCCGATTACGACCGCACCTTCGCGGTCAACACCAAGGGCGTGTTTTTCGGCTGCCAGGCGGTGGTGCCGGTGTTCCGCAAGCAGGGTGGCGGTGTCATCATCAATATCGGTTCGACCGCCGGCTTGCGGCCGCGGCCGGGCACGTCGGTCTATAGCGCCACCAAGGGCGCGGTGCACACGCTGACCAAGGGGCTCGCCGGCGAGCTTGCACCGGACCGCATCCGCGTCTGCGCCATCGCGCCGGTCGCGACCGAGACGCCGCTGTTGCCGAGCTTCCTCGGCCCGCTGCCGGGCCAGCGCGAGAAATTCGTCGCCTCGGTGCCGCTCGGACGGCTTGCCTTGGTGCAGGACGTCGCCAACGCGGCATTGTTTTTGGCCTCGAAGGACGCGGAATTCCTCACCGGCAATATCGTCGAGGTCGACGGCGGGCGCTGCGTCTAGCTCTGCATGCCCCAGCGCCGCACTGTTGCGTTCTCTATAGCGCGGAAGATGACGCTTTCGACGAAGAGGCCGATGAGAATGACGGTGAGGAGGCCGGCGAACACGGAGGCTGTCTCGAGTTGATTGCGGTTCTCGAAGATGAACCAGCCAAGCCCCCCGGAGCGTGAGCTTGCGCCGAAGACGAGCTCGGCCGCGATCAGCGTGCGCCAGGCAAAAGCCCAGCCGATTTTGAGGCCGGTGAGAATGGAGGGAAATGCCGCCGGTACCAGCAAACGCGTGACATAGGAGAGCCCGGTCAGCCCGCAATTCTGTCCGGCCATGCGCAGCGTCGGGCTGACGGAAAGAAAACCGGAATGCGTGTTGAGCGCGACGGCCCACAACACCGAATGCACGATCACGAACACGATGCTCAGCGCGCCAAGCCCGAACCAGAGCAGCGCCAGCGGCAGAAGCGCGATGGCGGGCAGCGGATTGAACATCGCCGTCAGTGTCGAGAGAAAGTCGGTGCCGAGGCGGGTCGATACCGCAAGCGTCGTAAACACCGCGGCGGCGAAGAGCCCGATCGCATAGCCCATGCCGAGCACGCGCAGTGAGGTCAGCGTGCGATCGATGAGAACGCCGTGCGCGGCCGAATTCCAGAACGCCGCAAGCGTATCACTCAATGACGGAAACAGCAGTGGGTTGTCGAGGATGCGCGCATAGATTTCCCAGAGCGCGGCAAGCACGATGACGACGACGAGACGCCGCACCAGCGTCATGTTGGTGATCCGCTCGAACGTCGTCAGCGGGCGGGCGACATCGCCGATCTTGCCCATTGTCTCCGGCGCAAGCTCACGATCGGGCCGGAGCGGCGGCAGCGGACGATCAACCATGGCGAACCTCGTTGACGAGCGCGCTCTCGACCTCATCGGAGAAGAGCAGCGTGTGGATACGGCGGCTGAGCAGCTCGAACGGCTGCGTGCCGAGATCGGCGAAGCCGAGATGGCCGGCGTTGAGCTCGGCCTTGACCTGCCCCGGATGCGGCGACAGCACCAGGATACGGTTGCCGATCAAGAGCGCCTCCTCGATCGAATGGGTGACGAAGATGACGGTGAAGCGCACGTCGTCCCACAGCGCCACCAGCTCTTCCTGCATCTTGCGCCGGGTCAGCGCGTCGAGCGCGGCGAACGGCTCGTCCATCAAGAGCACCGCGGGTTCCATGGCGAGCGCGCGTGCGATCGCCACACGTTGCTTCATGCCGCCGGAGAGCATATGCGGATAGACGTTCTCGAACGGGCCAAGATTGACCTTGGCGAGGAGCGCGCGGGCTTGCTCCTTGGCGGCCGCGCGCGGCATGCGGCGATTGACGAGAAGCGGAAACAACACGTTGCCGAGCACGGTCTTCCACGGCAGAAGCTGGTCGAATTCCTGAAACACCATCATGCGGTCGGAGCCCGGGCGCTCGATCGGCTTGCCGGCGAGATGAAAAGCGCCGGAGACTGGCGGCAGGAAACCGGCGATCGATTTCAAGAGCGAGGATTTGCCGCAGCCGGACGGGCCGAGCAGCACGTAACGGTCGCCGGCATGAACCTCGAACGAAACTCTCCACGTTGCGGTGACGAGGTGATCCTGGGTCTTGTATTGCAGCGTGACTTGATCGGCGACGAGCAATGGCCGCTGTTCTGCGCCGTTTGTCGCCGAATCGGCCATATTTTCACCCTCGGAATCAACCCTTTGAGCGTCCGCCCGGCGACGTCTTTCAGAGACACTAGCCGCTGGTGTATCTTTTGCTCAAGGGAACGGACGATTGATGTGGGGCAGAAAGCCTAAGACTGACGCGTCGGTAAAGCCGGCCGAGCCGCCGTCACCGCTGGCGCAAGCGATGCATCAGGCGCGCGTCGAAGCGGCCGAGCGCACCAGCGTCATCGTCGATTTGCGCGACGCCGAAGTGGCGCGTCTCGAGCTTCTCAGCGAGGCGCTCGACCCGCTGTTTGCCGAAATCGCGCCGGACGTCGAACTGTTCGACCGCGGCATCAGCCGCGGCGACACGCCACGACTGTGGATCGATGCCGTGGCACACGTCGCCATGGGCCGCGACAAGCGCATCTACCGTTTCCTGAACGACACCCGGGTTGGTCGGCGCGTGCTCGCCGAATCGCACAATATTCAGGACATCGTCCAGGCGGTCACCGCCTATGTGGCGCGCCGCCTCGTCGAGCGGCAGCGCGCGCTCGCTGAAGATCCCGACTTTGCGTCACGCGTCGGACGCAGCGAGGCTGCGCGCGCGCGCTGGCGTCGGCGCCGGCGTACTTTCGCCACGCTGGCGATCGGATTTCTGCTGGGGTTTGTCACGCTGCTCGGCTTGGCGTTGCTATTGGCGGGCCGCGATTAGCTCAGCAACTGACGTTCCACTTCTTGGATGCTGCCGTCGCCGCCGCGTTCGCGGCTGATCATTTCGCAGTGCCAAGCGTCTGCCGTGCCGTCGATATGAAAGAGATTGTAGCCGGCGGCATTCTCACTGCCGTGTCCCCTATGCAATGAGGCCGACGCCACGCCGACCGAGGGAAACCGTCGGTTGGGCCCATCGAGCCAGACTAGCGCGCGGCGATGATCGTGACCGTGCAGCAGAAGCTCGGCGCCCTTCGCCGCCAGCACGGCGCGGAAATCCGTGGCATCGGTGAGGCGCCGGAGGTAGCGCCGCGGCGGGCTTTGCGGCGGGTGATGAATGAGCACGACG
>DATJYT010000107.1:0-8461 GCA_035499475.1 Xanthobacteraceae bacterium
GACAAGCCAGGCCGTGCTGGAGGACTTCATACGGCAGTTTGGCAATACGCCTTACGGCAGCATGGCGCGCGCGCGGCTGGACGAGTTGAAGAAGACCCAAGTCGCTGCGGCCGCGGCGCCGGCGCATGCTGGGCCGCCGCCCCCATCCGCTCCGAAGGCACAAGCTGCGGTTGGTGTACCTCCCGAGGTAAATGGGGGCGCTGTCGCGGCACCCTCGGTGGCGAATGTCGCGCAGCCGCCAACGGCTAAATCAGAAGCGCCGAGTGTGGGTCCGGTCGCAGCGCTTTCCGTGCCGCCATTGAACCAACCGGCCACAACCAACGTGCCGGCACCTTACGACGGCATATGGGAGTTCGTTCTCACCGGTGGGCCAAATTGTCCAGTTAAATCGCGTACATTTCGTATGGTGTTTCAGGGCGGGGACGTAATATCCGGCCGCGGTCGAAAAATCGGGAGCGTTGAACGAGACGGGACTTTTCATTTTTCCAATCCATCTCTGTTAAATCCAAAAGTCATCGTGGATTCGAAAGGGAAAGTCACCGGCGGCGTGGGAAAAGGAGATTATCAAGCGATTGGCTCGCGGTGCGAAGGATCTTACCAAATTCGATTGATTGCACAGTTGTAGATTCTCCACGCTTGCCGTTCGTTGCCGCGCGACGGGCCACATTTCGCAAACCAGTGGATTGTCTCCACCATCACTCACGACAGCGTTCACCTTTCCGGAGATTACAAGTCTTGAGCAAGCGTGCTCCGATGGCAGGGGCTGCGTTTGTGAAATCATTCTGTTGAGGCACCGCGCGACTTGGAACGCGTCCGCCACCACGTAATAAAATCAAGCACTTACATTGACTTCGGATTCACGCAGGCATGCGCTATTGGTGAGACAATGCAGGACTTCACGGACGCGCTATATACGGCGGCGGCTCTGATCATTCACCGTGATCCCGAGCTACGTGAAATCGTTGCGTTGTCACTCGGTGTCAGCCTCACAGCGAGCATTTGTGCCTTTGTGCTCGGATCGCCGCTTGGTACGGCATTGGCCATGTATCGCTTTCGAGGCAAGGGCGCATCGATTGTCATCGCCAATGCACTCTTGGGTTTGCCGCCGGTTGTCGTCGGACTTGTCGTCTATCTGCTCCTGTCCCGATCCGGGCCGCTAGGGTCGTTGGGCATCCTGTTCACGCCAACTGCGATGGTGATCGCCCAATCCACTCTCGGCATTCCAATTGTCGTGGCGCTCGTGCACCGGATGACGGTGGACATTTGGGCCGCCTATGGCGACGCTCTGTTGGTCGATGGCGCTTCGCGCTTGCGAGCCATGGTCCCGATCATGCTCATTGGCCGTGAGGGATTGCTGACCGCCTTCCTTGCGGCCTTCGGTCGCGCAATTGCAGAAGTCGGCGCGATTATCATCGTTGGCGGCAATATCCGGGGCTATACCCGCACGATGACAACGGCTATCGCGTTGGAGACGAGTAAGGGCGAATTGAGTTTCGCTCTTGCTTTAGGAATTATCCTGATCATCCTGTCGATGACCGTAAGCGCGCTGAGCTTCGTATTCGGACGCGCCTTGACGGCCCGTTGAGTGACCTTTGCCAGCGAGGTTGGTTTCATGAATCGGCGGCCGCAGTTCGCATCAGCAATCGTACTGTTCATGGCAGCTACGGCCTTGCTGTGCAGTCACGCTTACGCGCAGGAAAAATCGATTGTCGTCGCCTCAACAACCTCGACGCAGGACAGCGGGTTGTTTGGCTATTTGCTTCCTATTGTGAAGGAAAAGACCGGCATCGTAGTAAAGGTCTTGGCACAAGGCACCGGACAAGCGCTCGATACCGCCCGGCGCGGCGACGCCGACGTGGTGTTTGTTCACGCCAAATCCGCCGAGGAGAAATTTTTGGCGGAGGGCTTTGGCGTCAAGCGCTATCCGGTGATGTACAACGACTTCATCCTGATCGGTCCCAACGACGATCCGGCGGGCGTCAAGGGCAAAGATATTCTTGCTGCGCTCCGAACGATCAAAGCCAAGGGCGCGTCGTTCGTTTCGCGCGGTGACCGTTCTGGTACGAACATTGCGGAACTCGCTCTTTGGAAGGATGCAGACATCGACATAACGAAGGATAAAGGGCCTTGGTACAAGGAAATCGGCCAAGGCATGGGCGCTGCGCTTAACATGGCGTCGGCATCGAATGCCTACGTACTTTCCGATCGCGGCACTTGGCTCGCCTTCCGAAACCGGGGTGATCTGGCCATTGTCGTCGAGGGCGACAAGCGCCTGTTCAATCAGTACGGCGTAATGCTGGTGAACCCGGCGAAATATTCGAATGTGAAGAAAGACCTTGGCCAGCAATTCATCGACTGGCTGATCTCGCCCGAGGGGCAAAAGGTGATTGCAGGTTACAAGATAAACGGACAACAGCTTTTCTATCCGGATGCGAATGATCCGAACGCTTGAGGTTGTTGGCGCGACTGCAGCCGTCGCCTTTGGCGCCCCGATGCCATACCAGCCGCTAGCCTCGTAGCCCGGCACAAATTCGTAGGGTGGCTGTGGCGTTGTGGAGTTGGCGGCATTGCTCGGGTATTATGCGAAGCACGCAATATCCCTCAATGCGCGTGAGCTGACGCCGCATCCGAGCGGGGAAGCCGCGCTCGCTCCGCAAAGCGACGCGAATAGTTCTTAGAAGAGGTTTCGATCGAATGGCATCACGATGCAGGATCGCAATTGTCGGTGGCGGACTTGCCGGGGTGGCGACGGCGCAGGCGCTGACGAGCTTGGGGATCAAGGCCGAGTTGTTCGAGAGCGCCCCGGCCTTGGGCGAGATCGGCGCGGCCGTCAATGTCAGCCCGCAAGCCGTCAAGGCGCTGCAAGCCATCGGGCTCGGCGACCAGCTCGCCGCTGTCGGGCACCTGTCGCCCGGCATCTACACGCGCAATATGCAAACCGGCGACTTCCTGGAATTCAACGATCGATTCAAGACGGCGGCGCGGTACGGCGCGCCTTATTACACCTTTCACCGCGCCGACCTCCTGGATGCACTCGCCAGCGGCCTCGATCGAAGCGCCATCCATCTCGGGCATCGCCTGACTGGAATTGAGGAGCGCCGCGATCACACTTTGCTCGCTTTCGCCAACGGCACGCAGGTCGAGGCCGAATTCGTGATCGGCGCCGATGGCGTGCGCTCGGTGATCCGCCACGCGCTCTACGGCGCGGACAATCCGACCTATACGGGGCAGATGGTCTGGCGCGCGCTGCTCGACAGCGGCGATGTGCCGGCGGAGGTGCTTGAGCCGATGGGCCATACCCAATGGGTCGGGCCAGGCTGCCATTTCATCGCCTACTACATCCGCCGCGGCAAACTCGTGAACATCGTCACGCAGCAGGACACCGACAAATGGGTCGAGGAAGGCTGGTCGACCCGCGGCGATCCCGACGAGATGCGGTCGAGCTTCCCCAATCCGGAGCCGCGCCTCGAAAAGCTCCTGAGCCTCGTGACCGCGTGCTCAAAGTGGGGCCTGTTCACGCGGCCCCTTACCGAGAACTGGGGACGCGGCCGCATCCAGCTCATCGGCGACGCGGCCCATGCCATGCTGCCCAATGCCGGCCAAGGCGCCTGCCAGGCATTCGAGGACTGCTATATCCTGGCGCGCTGGCTTGCGGCATGCCGCGATCCGGCCGAGGCCTTTGCCAATTTCCGCCGCGTCCGCATCGCGCGCGTGCATGGCGTGCAGCGGCTTTCGCTCTCTAATGTCCGCTTCAAGCACATGCGCGACAGCGCCGCGCAGACGGAATCGATCGCCATCGGCAAGGAAAGCGTGCACGGCAATTCCGAGTGGGTGTGGGGATACGATCCGGTCAGCGACTGGAACAAGGAACCGCTCGTTCCGACCGCCTATGCGGCGTGAAGATCGGATTGGAATCGCGGCCGATAACGAGACTACGCCGTTCTCAATGGTCCCCTTCGACCTTGACCTCGGCGTCCTGCACGATCTGCTTCCAGCGCGGGATTTCCTTTTTCAGGAAAGCCGAGAACTCGTCAGGTGTGCTGCCGATCGGATCGATGCCGATCGCTGAGATTTGCCCGGCAAAGTCCGGGTCTTTGAGCGCGCGCCCGATTTCAGCGTTCAGTTTTTGCACGATGTCCCGGGGCGTGCCCTTGGGTGCGACCGCGCCGATCCAGGCCGTGATATTGAAGCCCGATAATCCCGATTCGTCGAGCGTCGGAATGTCGGGCGCGATGTGGGCGCGGCGAAGCCCGGTCTGGCCGAGCGGCGTCAAGCGGTGATCGCGCACCTGCGGTATGGCTGGCACGATATCGCTGAAGACCAACTGCACCTCGCCGGCGATTGCCGCCATCAGGCTGGGCACGCCGCCGCGATACGGGACGTGCGCGATCGAAACCCCCGCCTGCTTGTTGAATGTCGCGAGCGACAAATGACCGGTCGAGCCGTTGCCGGAAGTGCCGGCGTTGAGCTTGCCCGGCTCGCTCTTGGCGAGCGCAATCAACTCCTTGACGTTCGTCGCCGGCAGCTTCGGATTTGCCGCCAGGACCAGCGGGTTCTCGCCGGCCAGAATGACCGGCTCAAAATCCCTTAACGGTTCGTAGCCGAGCGATGGATAGAGTGCGAGATTGGTCGTGAGCGGCGAATTCGTCGATATGAACAGCGTGTAGCCGTCGGCGGGAGATTTGGCGGCAAATTCGGCGCCGACGCTGCCGCCGGCACCTGGTTTATTGAGGATCACGACCGGCTGCCCCCATGCCGCCGTCAGCCTCTGGCCGAGGGCGCGCGCCAGAAGATCGACAGTGCCGCCGGGCGTGTAGGGGACAACAATCTCGATCGGATGGTCAGGATATTCGGCGAGCGCGGGAGCGGTCCCGCCCAGCATGAACGCAGCCAGCGCAATTCTGAAATTCCGCATGATCCTCCCCTTTGTTTTCGGCCGGCTCGCGTCCAGGCCGCCTCGGACTTTCCGTCATTCAGCCTTTCCCGCTGTGAACGAGCAAGAACCGATCGCGACGCCGTCGATTCAATGCGCCGCCTGCAACCGCTGCAGGTAATTCTGCCACGGCCTGTCTGCGTCGAAATTTTCCGTCGCGTTGAACGCAAGCTCGGCGGCATCCATGGCGGTGATGTTGGGGCTGAGAGCCAAGGCAGAGCTCTGCGCCTGCGCGTCGATATGGGTGTAGATCGTGCGAACGGTGGCTTCGCGAACCGAGCGACCGACCACGGTGTCGCCGTGGCCGCGCATCAAGATGACGGGATTCGAACCAAGTTTTGCGGCCAGCGCATCGCCAAGATCGGCATTGATGACCAGCATGCCGCGCTTGTCCTTGTTCTTGTTCGCGTCGCGAACTTCGAACAGCGGCGTTTCCAGCGGCAGGAAGCCGGCCTGGGCGACCACCGGTTTCAACGCTACCCCGGCCAAACCGAACGGGATGACCGCCAGATCGTGGGTGTGGATCACCGACTGCACCTCGCTGCGCGCTTTATAGACTTCGCAATGGATGTAGCGCTCGCCATTCAAGCGCGGGGCGTCGGCCGCAACGGGCTTGCAATCAAGCCCGACCTCGACGATGTCGGCGCGGGAGACGAGCGCGGGCGGCATGGCGCGCGGCATGTAGAAATGGTCGGGATTTTTCACTGAGCGCGCGCTGATGTGGCCGAAGCTGTCCAGGATGCCTTCGTTCGTCAGGATGTGACTGGCCGTGATGATGTCCTGAATACGAGCCTCGTCCGGGTCGGCCGCGGGATTGCTCTGCGCGCGGCAGGTCGCCACCAAGCTCAGCGCGATGGCAATGTTTGCGACGCAGATCGTCAGCGCCTTTTGCATGGTTGCCCTCCCTTCGTGTTGATCAAAGCGGGCCGCTTTTATAGGAACAATGGCGCAAGGCATCCACTATCTGCAGCATCACCTCATGATGGCCTCGGATCAGTTTACCCGCTGACGTTTCATCTGACGAAGCGTCCGCAATTTTCTCACGAACTGTCCGCTTGTGGCGCTTAGCGTCGGTTCCTTAATGCCGCCGTTCGGTTGCTAATGGGGGAAAGTGCAGTGCCAAAGCGTTGAGCGAGCGCTCGCCCCCTTTCCGATCCGCCGGATGGGAACCCTCATCATCACGGCCTGTCGTCCCCCGGAAGTCCTAAGGCAGCTTCAAAGCGCGTGTCGTGTCGTCGAACAATTCATCGACCGACATGCGGCGCGGGATGAGCTTCTGCTGGTGGCAGAAGTCGATGATGATTTCCAATATAGGCCGACAGGCATCGACGCCGAAACGATAGGGATCGAGCTCGCCGCCGTCAGCCAAGCCGGCGGCCAGTTTGCTCTCGTGCAACTGGCGGAAGATGTCCTTGACCACGTCAGGCCGCGAGCGCGACAGCTCTTGTCTGACCACCAGCATGTGATTGATTGGGACGCCGTGATGGCGCTCGGCCCATTTCTGAGCCACTGCCTCGGCTTCGGGAATGAGGTGCTTGAGTTTCGGATCAGGCAGCTTGTCCCCCACGATACCGGCGGCGACTTCGCCGTCGAGCAGCATCCGCGTCAGATCCTTGCCTTCCGGCGCGCGTTTGACGATGGCGGGATCGTGGTACTCGGCGACATGTGGGTCCTCGAAGGTGATCCACTCCACCTTGTTGATGTCGATGCCGTAATCGCTGGCGAGAATGCCCCGCACCCACGTCCCGGTCGTCACCGTGTAGGCGCGCACGCCGACGCGCTTGCCATTGAGGTCGTAGGGCTTGAGCGGGCCGCGTTCGGGATTGTAGGCGATGGTGTGATGCTGGCCCCGGCTCACCACCACGGCAGGCACCAGGACATAGGGTTTGCCGTAGGCCTTGGCCTGCAGATAGGTCACGATGGCGAGTTCGGCGATATCGTATTTGGCATCGCGCACGACCTGCTTGAACAGGTTGTTGGCAACCTTTACCTCGACAAAATCGAAGTCGACCAGATCCGAATGAACCGCGCCGCTTTTCAGCGCTTTGGTGTTCGGATAATTGCCCAACATCGTGTGCAGCTTGAGCTTTGTTGCGGTCGCCATGAGCGTGATTCCTTATTTATTTGGTCAGAGCGGGATAGAGCGAGAGCGCGGTTTTGCCGAAAATCCAATCCTGATCCGACGCCTTGGCGAAGGAAAACGCCTTGCGCGCGGCGGCAAGGATTTCGGACAGCGTGCCCACCGAATTGGGGAAATTTGAGCCCCAGGCAATCCGCGAGGCGCCGAACGTGTCGACGATCTTGCCAAAAAATGTCTCCGGCGTACCTTTTCCCCAGCTCTTCGGCGTCACATTGACGGGCGTAATCTTTAGATAGACCTGCTTGTATTTGGCAAGTTCAAGGAATTCGGCGGCACCCTTATAGGGCGGCCCATCCTCGAACGGCGTGCGAGCCAAATGGTCGAGTATCATCGTGACTTTCGGAAAGCGGTCCATGATCTGCCGCAACAGCGGCAAGCCTTCCTGCTTCATTTGCATGCAGACCGGAATGTTCTTTGCCGATGCATGCTCCCAGAACGGATAGGTTTTCGGATCGACGAACCAGGTGGCTTGGTCCGGCAGAGTCGATCCGGTCGTGAAAAGGCGCATGCCCGTGCAGCCGCGGGCGAGCCAGTAATCGAATGTCTTCACCGCGTCGGGCGCCATGACGTCGATGGAATAGACCCCGGTGAAACGCGACGGAACGGCGGCGACGGCATCCGCCACATAGCTGTTGTCGTAACCATAAGCGGTGGATGAATGCACGATCGCCGCCTTGTCGACGCCCGCGTCGTCCATGGCCTTGAGCAGGGTTTGATACGTGGTCGGCCGCTCGCTCGACCAAGTGGATTGCGTACCGCCGAGTGGGGCCAACGGATAACGCTGGGTATCGGGCGAAACGATGTGCGGATGTATATCGATGACAGGCATGTGCGTTCACTCGTTTTCGGATTACAGACGATTTTCAAGGATCGATATCGACGAAAACCTGATCGAGCTGCGGCCGCGACGGTATCAGTTCCTGTTGCAGACTATAGGTGACCAGGGCCTCGACGCTCGGACGGTTCGCCGCCATGCCGTAGGGCAGCGGATCGCTCATCAGCGTCAGGAACTTGCGATAGCGCTTGTCTTCCGGGCTATCGTCGAGACCGCGCTTTAGTTCCTCAAGATAAGGTTTCTTCGCGGCGACGAAGGCGTTCATCAGCGAACGCGCCAGCCACGGATAACGCTTGATGTGCTCGTCCTTCACCACAATGAGACCGTGGATTGGATAGATGCCGCTACGACGGAACCAATTGGCCTCGACCTCTTCGACATTGGCGATCAGCTCCGGATAAGTATCCGCCGCGGCAGCGGCCGCGCCGGCTTTATCCCAACCGCTGATCGGCGGACCGGCCCTGCCAACCCCAGCTGGTCCGGTGAATCCGGCCTGAATTTCGCCGGTCTTCATCATGCTCTGCAGTGATTTGCCTTCCGGCGCGTGCACCAC
>DATJYT010000108.1:0-8589 GCA_035499475.1 Xanthobacteraceae bacterium
AGCGCGGAGTGAATGTTGGCGTAGACCTGCACGCATTGCGCCTCGAAGTCGCCCTTGCCGACGGTGGCGCCTGACGCATCCGCTGACACCTGCCCGGCGATGAACACCACCTCCTGGGTCTTGGCGCGGGCGATGTGCGAATAGGTTCCCGCGGGTTTTGCCAGTCCGTCAGGATTGAAAATCTTGATCTCGGCCATGATTGCGCTCCTGTCTGCTGCGTGGCGGTGAAATGATCAATTCGTCATGCCCATCGCCGCCTTCGCCTTGGCAATGATTTCCGGCGGCGCGTGGGTCGTATCGTGCACGATCTTGGCGGTGTCATCGGCGCTGATGGTGTCGATGTCGAAATGGATCTTTGCACAATCGGCGAGAAAGGATTTGTCCGCGAGCGTCGCAGCGAAGGCCGCGCGCAAGAGCGCAAGCCGATCCGCAGGCACGTCCGGCGGCGCAATATAGGGTTGGCCCAGCGCCGGCGCCGAGGCGATCAACCGAAAGATCCGCCGCTGCTCGTCGGTCTTGGCGACATCGGTGGTCAAGGGCACGTCGGGCAGCAGCTTGTCGCGCCTGTCGCCCGACTGAACGAGGAACGTCACCTTGTGCTCGGTCAGCCAGTCGGGATGCTGACTGGTGATCGAGCCGAAGCCGAAGGCGCGCGCCTGAACCTCGCCGCGCTCCATGCCGAGATTGATGTCCTCCGACGTGCGATAGCCGGTCACGATCTTGAACCTGGTGCCGAGCAGGTTGTTCACCACCATGGGGAGGAGAACGATCCCGGCGCCGGCCCCGGTGCCGCCGAGAATGATTTCCTTCCTGGTGGCATCCTCCAGCGTTTTAACGCCGGCGGTATGCCAGACCAGGATGACCTCGTTCTGCGCGCCGGTCGAGCCGAGCCAGTTGAACCGGTCGGAATCGTAGCGGATGCCGCCGGCGTCGAGGGTTTGCTGCAACGGCATGGCGCTGTGAATGCTGGCGATCGCGGTGCCGTCCTTCGGCGCGATGTTGAACATGTAATTGGTGGCGAGCACGTTGCCGCCGCCGGGCATGTTCTGCACGATGATGGTGGGATTGCCGGGCAGGTAGCGCGGCATGTAACGCGCGACCAGGCGGGCGATGACGTCATAGGTGCCGCCCACGCCGGTGCTGGTGATCAGCGTGACGGTCTTGCCCTTGTAGAAGTCGGCGGCGGTTTCGGCGCCCGCCGGCGCCGCAGGCAACGACATCGCGCAGCAGAGAACCGCGAGGTACAGGCCGCGCCGCCGTCTCATCTTTGCTTGCGCTTGCATCGCCGCAGCTTTTTCAGGCGTAGCGCGAAAAGTCGTAGCCCTCCTTGACCACGACTTCGAGCAGGAACGGCACTCCGGTCTCGGTGACGGCGACCGCTTCCTTGATCGCAGGCACGATGTTGGCGGGCTTGTCGACCCGCGTCGCCGCAACGTTGAGGCCTTCCGCCACCTTGGCGTAGTTGCCGCCGATGGTGAGCGCGCCATATTTCTTGGTCGAGAGCGGCAGCACGTCGCGCTCGGCGGCCATGACGCCGTTGTTGAAGACAACGGTGAGGATGGCGATGTTGTTGCGGGCGGCCGTCTCGATGTCCATGCCGGTCATGCCGAAGGAGGCATCGCCCATCACGTTGATGCAGAGCTTCTTCGGCGCGGCAAGCTTGGCGCCCATGGTGATGCCGAGCCCGTAGCCGAGCTGGGTCGACTTGCCCCAGCCCATATAGGAGCCGGGCACCGTGGTTTCCCAGAACGGCAGCAACTGCTCGCGCGGGCTGCCGGAATCGTGGGTGATGATGACGTTGTCGCGGTCGAGCGTGCGCATCAAGTCGCGGATGACGCGATATTGGTTGATCGGCGTCTCCTCGGAATCGAGATGCTTCGACCATTCCTGCAGCCACGCCTTCTTGACCGCGGCAATGTCCTCCTTGAGCACCGCGAGCGCGTTGCCGCCGCTGCCGCGTTTCTGCCGGTTGACCTCGGCGATCATTGCATCGATGACCAGCGCCGCGTCGCCGACCACCGCGTGATCGGCGCGATATTCCTTGTTGATGTCGCCGGGATCGTTGGTCGAATGCACGAGCGTCTTGCCGGGCGGCACGGCGGGACCGAAATTGGTGCGGGTGAGGCTCGAGCCGATCGCAACGACCAGGTCGGCCTGCTTCATGAACTCGGCAAACATTTTCGAGCGCGAGCGCGTCGAGGCGCCGAGCGCCAGCGGATGGCTGTCGGCGATCGCACTCTTGCCGGGGTTGGTGGCGACGACCGGCGCCGGGATCAGTTCGGCGAGCGCCGCGAGCTTTTCGCCAGCTTCGGCGTAGTGCACGCCCTGGCCGCCCCACAGCACCGGATGCTTTGCCGCGAGCAGCATCTCGACGGCCTTCTTGACCGCGTCCGGATCGGGCGCGGCGCGCTGCACCGGCACCGGCACGTAGTCGAGTTTGCCCTCGTATTCGGCCTCGAAAACCTCATTCGGCACCTCGACCATCACCGGGCCGCCTTTGCCGCTGCGCATCGCCGCATAGGCGCGGCGCATGAGGTCCGGCAGTTCCTTCACCGAATGCGCCAGCGCCGCCCACTTGGTCACCGGCCGATAGACGTCGGCGGCGCGAAAGGTCGGCTTCACATATTGCTTGTCGAGCGGCAGACCGGCCGGAAGAACGAGCAACGGGACATTCTCGGTGTAGGCCTGTGCAACGCCTGCGAATGCGTTCTCGATGCCGGGCCCGGCCTGGGCGGCGAACACCCCGTTGCGCTTGCCGCGCTTGATCCTCGTATAGCCATCGGCGATGCCGACGCCGACGCGCTCCTGGCGGCACAGGATGGGCCGGATGTCCAGCGCTGCGCCCGCTTCGATCAGCGGATTACGCGGATAGCAGGACAGGAATTCGGTGCCCTCGCGCTTGAGGATTTCGGCAATGACATCGGCGCCGTTCATGGGATTGACTCACTGAGGTTGGGAAGCCGGGCGAAAGCCGCCCGGCCGGTGATGCGCGGGCGGTTTGGCCGCCGCGGGATGAAGCGACTGCGGATTATTCGGCCGCAATCGGCGTGTCGCGACGGACGTATTGCTCCATGGCGTCGACGAACGGAACGCCTTTCGCCGCCTCGAAGCGGCCGGAGCGCACGCGATAGCTCGCGGGATCCAGTCCCGGCAACGGCTTTCCGGCAGCGTGATCCTTGAGCATCTGCAGCATGAGCCGGCGGATTTTGACAATCGCGGCATCGCAGGCGAGCAGATGCTCGGCGCTGCGGTCGGCGATCGGACCCATCGACTCCTGGATGGCGCAATCCTGCGTGCCGAAGCCCTTCATGCCGGTATAGGACTTGCCGCTCGCCTGCAGCGCGCGGTCGATCAGATAGTCGTTCGCCTTGTTGCGCACGGCGTGATCGGTGCCGGCGATATTCTCGGTATGGATGCCGTTTCCGGTCTTGGACCGGGTGAGTTCCTGCTCGGTGAACGGCCGCGCCGGATTGAAATCGACGCTGTAAAGCATCGTGTTCTCGTCGTCGATCGGCGCCCAGACGTGCGCGCCGTGCGGGATCGACGAGATGATCTTGTGGAACGGCGACAGCATCACATTCATGTTCCACATGACGATGCCGTCGTTGCGCTCGCGGCCGGTGCCGACGACGAAGCCGAAATCGGTCGGAATGACTTCATAGAGCGTGGCGACGATCTTGCGGCTGGCATCGCTCTCGCCGCCATGCAGGAAGGTGAGATGCGTGGCGTCGAAGCCGCCCTCGAGCGCCTGCAGCCAGTTGCACTCCTGGATGTGGCGGGTGGCATAGCGCTGCGAGGCCGGCAGCAGGGTCCATTCGAGTTCGGGGAATTCCGGCTTGTGCTCGGCCGGACCCATATAGGTCCACACCACGTCGCCGCGCTCGACGCACGGATAGGATTTGACGCCCATTTGCTTCTGCACGTTCGTCCGGTGCGCATCACTCATCTGCGGCACGCACGGCAAGTCGACGCAGTTGCCGTCGACGTCGAATTTGATGCCGTGATAGACGCAGCGCAGTCCGCTCTCCTCGTTGCGGCCGTAGAACAGCGAGGCGGTGCGGTGCGGGCATTTTTCATCGAGCAGGCCGACGCGCCCCTGCGTGTCGCGAAACAGGACGAGATTTTCGCCGAGCAGCCGCACCCGCAGCGGCGGACTGTCGGGCTTGGCGATCTGGTGCGAGAACGCGGCCGGAATCCAGTAGCGGCGCATCAGTGCGCCCATGGCGGTGCCGGGACCGACGCGGCAGAGCAATTCATTTTCTTCTTGCGGGAGCACGAGCGTACCTCCTTCGATATTTCAGGCGATGCCTTTGATTTGTTTCATTATCGCGCGAACGCGGCTGCTTTGCAATTCACGCCAAGGCACGGTCAAGGCACGGTCCGGCCGAGCAACTGCGCCGCCCGTTTGGCGACGGCTGGCGGCGTCTGGTAGACGGCGTCGACGAAGCGCGCGATGTCTTGCGCGCTGGTCGGCGAATAGGTGAGCGAGGCTTTTTCGATGTCGGCCTTGTACTCGGGATCGCGCATGGTTGCATCGAAACCTTCGCGCAACGCGGCGACGCGGTCCGCGGGCGTCTGCGGCGGCGCCGCCAGCGGCCGGTCCATGGCAACCCAGCCGAAGATGAGGCGCATGACTTGCCGGTCCTCCTCGGATTTCGCGTAATTGATGACCAGGGGAACGCCCGTGAGCTGCGGATCGCTCTTGAGCGACGTCTGCACCAGGATGTTGATCTTGTCGTCGGTCAGACCGAGGCTGCGCACCGAGGCGAGGCCGACGCCGCAAAAGCCCTCGATTTCGCCGCGCTCGAGCGCAAGCCGCAGGCCGGAACTACCGTTGTAGCCTTTGACCAGCTTGAACTTGGCGCCGAGCAGGCTGTTGAGCACGATCGGAAAATCGAGCGTGCCCGTTCCGGCCGCGCCGGTCAGCATCTCGCGCGCCAAAACATCGTCGAAAGTCTTGAACGAGCTTGCTTTCGCGGACAGACACACCGGGGACTCGGCCGCCGGAGCGCCGATCCAGTTGAATTTGCGGGAATCATATTGGGTCGGCACCCCGCCGATCACCGGATCGACGGTGATGTTGCCGGCAAAGAGGCCGATTTCCGTTCCGTCGCGGGGCGAGACGTTAAACACGCGGTTGGCCGCCGCCATGCTGCCGGCGCCGGGCATATTGTGGACGACGACTGTCGGGCGGCCCGCGATATGCGAACCAAGATGCCGCGCGATGACGCGGGCATAAAGGTCGGCGCCGCCGCCGACATTGAAGCCGACGATCATGTTGAGGGTTTTGCCGTTGTAGAATTCGGCGGCGTCTTCGGCCCGTCCCGCGGGAGCGCTCGCCAGGCATAGACCGAGCGTGCAGAGAGCCCACGCCGGCAGCCGGCACAGAACATTTCGCATCGCGTCGCGGTTGAAAGTTGGCGTCACATGAGAATTATAGCACACGCGGCGCAGCCGACACTGCGACCACTTTGCTTCCCGCGTTCACGGCAGTTATGATTCGTTTACGCGAACGGCGATCCGGAGAGCCGCGATGAGGCACGCTGTTTTGTTATGGGCTGCGTTGGCTTTCGCCCTTACGGGGCCGCGCACGGCGGCGGCGCATGATTTTCCCGACACGTGGTTCTGCTACGATTGCGACTTCCACACGATCGCCGGCTTGACGAACCTGATCGCTCGTCTTGAGGCCGATCCCGACGTCGACGACGGCTATAAGGGTCCGATCGTCAGCAGGGCGCGCGCCAAGATCCTGAAGCTGCGCGCCGAGCTCGGCTTGCGGCATCCGGTCTGGCCGACGCCGTGCTGCTACAGCCGCGAGCCGATCTACATCCGTTAGTGACTCGCACTGCGCGCCCGCAGAGCGCTTCAGCTTTGCGACGGCGCCGCGTAAAAGCGCGGCAATAGGCGATGCCGCAGGCGCAAGAACGAGAGGCCGACGCGGTCGAGATAGAGATAGAGCACCGGCGTCGTATAGAGCGTCAGCAACTGGCTGATGATCAGCCCGCCCATGATCGAAATACCCAGAGGCCGGCGAATTTCGCTGCCGTTGCCGAAGCTGACGGCGAGCGGCACGGCGCCGAGGATTGCGGCGGTCGTGGTCATCATGATCGGGCGGAAGCGCAACACGCTCGCCTGGTAGATCGCATCATAGGAATTAAGATTATGCGCGCGCTTGGCTTCGAGAGCGAAGTCGATCATCATGATCGCATTCTTCTTGACGATGCCGATCAGCAGGATCACGCCGATCATGCCGATGATGTCGAACTCGGTGTGAAACAGCATCAGCGCCAGAAGAGCGCCGACGCCCGCCGACGGCAGCGTCGAAAGAATCGTGATCGGGTGGATGTAGCTCTCGTAGAGGACGCCGAGCAGGATGTAGACGGCGGCGATCGCGGCAGCGATCAGCACCGGCTCGTTGTTGAGCGATTGCTGAAAGACCTGGGCGGTGCCGGCGAGGCTGCCGTGGATCGACACCGGCATGTGGATTCGGCTGATTGCGTCGTTGATTTCGGCCGCAGCTTCGCCGAGCGAGGCGCCTTCCTGCAGATTGAATGAAATGGTCGAAGCGACAAACAGACCTTGGTGGCTGATCGACAGCGGTGTGTTGGCCGGTTTGTAATGGCTGACCGCCGACAGCGGGATCATCGTCTCCTGGCTGGTGCTGACCGCCGCGCCGGAGGACGTGCTGCCTTTGCCGGCGGTCGCGAGCGCGTTGATGGCGGCGTTGCGCGCCGAATTATTGTTGGCGTTGGCCGCCGCCGTCGAGGTTGTCGGCGCGGTAGCGACTTTGGTCGTGGCGGCCGCCTTCACGGTTCCGACGGGGGAGTTCGATGTCGCGGTGCCGGACGCGCCGCCGCCGGAGGTTGCGACGTAAATGTCGCGCAAAGACGCAGGATATTGCGTGTAGCGCGGATCGATTTCCATGACCACGTGGTACTGATTGATCGCGCTGTAGATGACGGAAACCTGGCGCTGGCCGAAAGCGTCGTAGAGTGTGTTGTCAATCTGCGCCGGCGTAATGCCGAGGCGCGACGCCATATCGCGGTCGATGACGAGATCGGTTTCGAGGCCCTTTTGCTCCTGATCGGAGTTCACGTCCGCCATCACCGATGAGTGCTCGAGCGCCTGGACCAGCTTGGGCCCCCAAGCGAACAGGTCCTCGGCGCTGTCGGATTGCAGCGTGTATTGATATTGCGCATTGCTTTGCCGGCCGCCGGCGCGAATGTCCTGCACCGGAATCAGGAACAGGCGCCCCCCGGGCACCTGTGCGAGCTTCGGCCGCAGGCGCCCGACGATCTGGTCGATCGGGGGGCGTTCCGACACCGGCTTCAGCGAGACGAAGACCGAGCCGAAATTGATCGACGATCCGCCGCCCCCGCTGCCGGCGCCGGTATAGCCGGCCACGTTTTCCACCGCGGGATCGGCCTGGACGATCGCCATCATCTGGCGGAGCTTCCCGGTCATAGCCTTGAAGGAGATGCTTTGATCCGCCAAAACGAAGCCGAACATGCGGCCGGTGTCCTGCTGGGGAAAAAGACCTTTCGGCACGATCAGAAAAAGAACGACGTTCAATATGATCGCGGCGATGAACGTAAAGAAGAAGAGCTGGCTGTGCCGCAACGCCCAGCCGAGCGACCGCTCGTAGCCGCTGCGCAGCCGCTCGAACGGTGTAGCACGCTGCTCCCCCTGCGCGCCGCGCGGCCGCAGGAACATCGCGCACATCATCGGCGTGGTCGTGAGCGAGATCGCGAGCGATATCAAAATCGCAAGCGACAGCGTGAGCGTGAATTCGCGAAACAGCCGGCCCAATATGCCGCCCATGAGCAGGATCGGCACGAACACCGCAATCAGCGACAGACTGATGGATAGAACGGTGAAACCGACCTCTCGCGCACCCAGAAGCGCCGCCTGCATGCGCGGCATGCCGGCTTCGAGGTGACGGGAAATATTTTCGAGTACGACGATCGCGTCGTCGACAACGAAGCCCGTAGCGATGGTGAGCGCCATCAGCGACAAAATGTCGAGGCTGTAGCCGAGCAGATACATGCCGCCGAAGGTGCCGAGAATGGAAATCGGCACGGCGATGCCGGGAATGATCGTGGCGCGAACGTCGCGCAAGAACAGGTAGACCACGAAAATCACAAGCGTGATCGCGATCACCAGCGTCAGCTCAGTGTCGTGAAGCGATTGCCTGATCGTCGTGCTGCGGTCGATGGCGATCGTCACGTTGACGTCGGCTGGCATCGCCGCCTGGAGATGCGGCAACTCCGCTTTCACGCTGTCGATGGTATCAATGATGTTGGCGCCGGGCTGGCGGTTGATGATGATCAGCACCGAAGGCACGCCGTTGGAGAGGCCAAGGTTGCGCAAATCCTCGACGGAATCGTCGACGGCCGCGACGTCGGAGAGCTGCACCGCGGCGCCGTTGCGGTAGGCGATCACAAGCGGCATGTAGTCAGCCGCCTTGGTCGCCTGGTCGTTGGTATAGATCTGATAGCGCCGGTCGCCATCGTCGATGGCGCCCTTCGGACTGTTGGCGTTGGCGGATGCGAGCGCCGCGCGGACGTCCTCAAGGCCGATGCCGTATTT
>DATJYT010000109.1:0-11512 GCA_035499475.1 Xanthobacteraceae bacterium
AAGGCACGTCGTGGCAAACGTTGGGGCTTAAGGGCGACGAGCAGGTGACCATTCGCGGCCTGCACGGCGACCTCAAGCCACACCAGCGCCTGCTCGCCGAGATCATCGCCTCGGATGGCGGCCTCAAGCGCGTGCCGCTGATCTGCCGGATCGATACTGCCGATGAGTTGGACTACTACAAGAATGGCGGCATCCTGCAGTATGTCTTACGCCACCTTGCCGCCTGAATATTCCGCCCGCCAATCCCGCAGCCTCACCTCGAATTGAGTGGCGGGTGACTTTTGCCCGCGCTACCAATGGCGCCGTCAAGAAACCGTCACCGAGGGGGCCGTGGGGTGGAGGTCGCTATGCTATCTCGCCGCCTCGCGTCGGCATGCCTTATTGCCGCAATTGTGATCGCGAGCTACACGCTGGCCGACGCCGAGCCGCGAGCGTTGCTTGAGCTGTTCACCAGCCAGGGTTGTTCGTCTTGCCCTCCGGCTGACAAGCTGCTCGGCGAGCTTGCCAACGATCCTTCCCTGGTCGCGCTGAGCGTGCCGATCGACTATTGGGATTATCTCGGCTGGAAGGACACGCTGGCGAGCCCCGCGCATTCGGCGCGGCAGCGCGCCTACGCACGCGTGCGCGGCGACCGCCAGGTTTACACACCGCAAATCGTCGTCAACGGCAGCATGCACGTGCTGGGCAGCGACCGCGCCGCGGTCGAGCGCGTGATCGCGCAGACCGATCAGAAGCCCGGCATCATGTCGCTGCCCGTGCTGCTCTCCCTCGGCGGCGCCAATCTCACCGTGAAGGTGCGCGCGGCGGAGAGTGAGAATCCGGGCGGTGAGGTATGGCTGTGTCCGCTGACCAAATCGGTGCCCGTCGCTATCGGCCGCGGCGAGAACCACGGGCGCACGGTCACCTACCACAATGTGGTGCGGCGCTGGGTCAAGCTCGGCGACTGGTCGGGAACGGATGCGATCTGGTCGGTGCCGATGAGCGAGATCAAATCCGATGATATCGATGCCGCCGCCGTCATGGTGCAGGAAGGTAGCCACGACAAGCCCGGCATTATTCTCGGCGCGGCCTATACGCCGCTCGAGTCGAGAGATCAGAAAGATCAGCTTACCGGCGTGGCGCACTGAACGAGGCGTTGCCAAACGGCGCTACGGTCCTCGTCTCATCTTCCAGGAAACAAAAAAGGCCGGCGATAAGCCGGCCTCGTAGTTTGGGGGATTGAACCGTACGCTGAACTTGAAACTCTGGCCCGGTCCGTCCACTCCCCGGGGGGCTGGGGGGCTGAGGAATCCGGAGCGCGATCCGGACCGGGCCTTGAGGCAACGCAGATCAGATCGCAATCCAGCTAGGCGCGTGCTTGTCGGAAATAGGGCGGCTTTATGATTCGCTTAACGAATCCGTGATTCCGCGGGTCAAAAATGCCGCACCCTGCGCGGCAGCAATCGGATGCCCGCGGCGCTCCGGCAGCCTTGGCTGCTTCGATCCGAGCACTTGCCGCTCGCGAAGCCCTTGCCGCGGCCGCCATCCGGCGCGATCATGAAAGCCAAGTGACAATGGAGGCGCCGCATGGATTTCGGCGAAATCGACCCCAGCGCGTTTCGCGGGGGCGAGCAGCGTGGGATCGCCCCCGCCAATGAGGTCACGTTCAGCCGGCGCGAACTTGACCGCATTCTCAGTCTCTACGGCCGTATGGTCGCTGCTGGCGAATGGCGTGATTACGCCATTGATTTCCTCAAGGATCGTGCGGTGTTTTCGGTTTTCCGCCGTGCCAGCGAAATCCCCATCTACCGCATCGAGAAGAATCCCCGGCTGGGACGCCGCCAGGGGGCCTACAGCGTGATTTCGGCGACGGGTCACATCCTGCGCCGCGGCCATGAGCTTGAGCGCGTGTTGCGCGTGCTCGATCCTTCGGTCCGGGTGGTCGTCGGCTAGGATGCGTTAAGGCGGCGCTGAATCTGATTTGCCGAGCGGGCGCTGCATCAGCACGGTGTCGAGCCAGCGGCCGTGCTTGAAGCCGACCGAGCGCAGCGTACCGATCAGCGCGAAGCCGGCCGCGGCGTGGACCGCGATTGAGGCGGTTTGTGCCGAGTCTCCGATGACCGCGATCATCTGCCGGAAGCCGCGCGCTTCGGCGTCGTCGATGAGGCGCGCGAGGAGGAACCGCCCGATCCCCTTGCGGTGAAATTCTGGCGCCACGTAAATCGAATCCTCGACGGTCCAGTGATAGGCCGGGCGCGCGCGGTACGGCCCGGCATAGGCATAGCCGGCGACAACGCCGGCGCGCTCCGCAGCGTGATAGGGATAGTTGTTCCCAATCAACGCCTCCTGGCGACGTGCCATCTCGGCTTGGTCGGGTGGCGCGAGCTCGAAGGAAGCGGTGCCGTGAGCGACCGCGTGCGCGTAGATGCGGGTGATGGCCGGAATGTCAGCGGCCGTGGCCGGCCGGATCAGAAACTCGGTCATGGCGCGAGAAAAGCACGACCGGGGTGAAAACGAAACGCCCCGGAGTTGCCTCCGGGGCGTCGGTATTTCAGCAACGGTGTTTGTTCAGCGGCGGTCGCCGAACATGCGGAGCAGCATCAGGAACAGGTTGATAAAGTCGAGATAGAGCGACAGCGCGCCCATCACGGCCTTGCGGCCGGCGACCGTGCCGTCGTCCATGGCGCTGTACATTTCCTTGATCCGCTGCGTGTCGTAGGCGGTCAGCCCAACGAACACCAGTACGCCGATCACCGAGATCGCCCAGTCGAGGCCGGACGATTTCAGGAAGATGTTGACGAGGCTGGCGATGATGATGCCGATCAGGCCCATGAACATGAACGAGCCCATGCCGGTCAGATCACGCTGGGTGGTATAGCCCCACAGGCTCATGGCGCCGAACGTCGCCGCCGAGATGAAGAACACACGGGTGATCGAAGCTCCTGTATAAACGAGGAAGATCGACGCCAGCGATAATCCGAGCAGTCCGGCATAGACGAAGAACAGCATCAGCGCCGTTCCTGCCGATAGCCGGTTGATGCCGAAGCTCAGGGCGAAAACGAGCCCGAGCGGAGCCAGCACCAGGACCCACATCAGCGGGCTCTGGAAGATGGTCTGGCCGAACGAGGTAAGCTGCAACGAACCGCCCACGTCGGTGACGGCCGCTGAGAATGTGAACCAGGCCACCAGCCCGGTGAGCGCAACGCCGGCCGTCATGTAGTTATAGACGCGGATCATATGCGCGCGCAGACCCGCATCGATCGCCACCTGGTCCGCGCGATAGCCGGTCCGGGCCGTTGCGAGATTCCGATCGAAGTCGGACATGGAAGTTACCCCTGGGTTGTCCCGGCACTGGCCGGGTCTTGGCGTTCGGCGAACGCCGAAACGTGCCATGAATCTAGTGCGAAAGCCCCCCCTGCGCCAGATGGGTGCGACGCCATATTTGGCACGGTTACAAAACGTTCATCCTTCTAAAGATTCCGCAACACTTCGGCGGGTTTGCGGCCGAGCGCGCTGAAAGTGCCGGCAAGCCCCAGGACGAGGGTCACGCCGAGCGCCGCCAGTGCCGCGCCGGCGGCCTGTTCAGGCACGAAAACGAATGGAAACTCCATTACCCGGCTGACGATAAGGTCGGCGGCGACCGAGCCCATGGCAACGCCGACCAGCACGGTTGCAAGGCCGATCAGAGCGTATTCGAGTGCATAAGCAGCCAGGAGTTTGGCTCGCGTCGCGCCCAGGCTCTTCAATACGACGGCGTCGTAGATGCGAAAGCGTTGCCCGGCCGCCAGCGCGCCGCCGAGCACCAGCGCCGCTGCGATCAGCGTGATCGCGCTTGCGCCGCGCAGCGCCAGAACCAAGTTGCCGATGATGGCGTCGAGCGCATCGAGCGCGTCCTTGACGCGCACGGCGGTGACGGTCGGGAACGTCTCGGCAAGCGCTTTCACCAGGACGGCTTCTTCCTGCGCGGTGCCGCCGTCGGCGAAGGTAAGCGTGGCGATGTCGCTGTGCGGCGCGCCCGCAAAGGTGCCAGGCGAGAACACCAGCACGAAGTTGATGCCGAGATTTTCCCAATCGACGGCGCGGCGATTGGCGATCGTCGCGGTGATGCTGCGGCCGAGCACGTTGACGGTGATCCGGTCGCCGATCTTGAGCCCGAGATCCTCCGCGGTGCGGTTCTCCAGCGACACCAAAGGCTCGCCTTTGTAGTTCGCGTTCCACCATTGCCCCGCGACGATGCGCGAGCCCGGCGGCACCGCGGACGCATAGGTGATGCCGCGGTCGCCACGCAGCACCCAGCGCGATCCGGCGCCGGGCTTGAGGTCTTCTGCCTTCACGCCGTTCGCCGCGACGATGCGGCCCCGCAGCATTGGCACGCGTTCAAGGGTCGACGACGGCGCGTGATCGCGCACGAAGGCGTCGAAACGGCCGGCATCCGCCGCCGGAATGTCAAGGAAGAAAAACGATGGCGCCCTCTCGGGCAGCGCGGCGGTGAACTGATGGTGCAGATTGCCGTCGATCTCGATCACGGTCACGAGCAAAGCGAGGCCGAGCCCGAGCGAGAGCACGACGGTCGGTGTCAGAGCACCAGGGCGGTGGATGTTGGCGACCGCGAGCCGCATGACGGTCGAGCGCTGGCGCGGCAGGCGCCGCGCCACCCACATCGTCAGCAGCGCGACGAGGCGCAGCAAAATGAAAATGCCTGCCGCCGAGGCAACGAAGATCGCGGCGACGCGCCGCTCCGAGGTACTGAAGATCGCGAGGGCTGCAAGAGCCGCCGCCATCAGCGCCATGGCGACGAGGTACCGGCGTCGCGGCCAGCGCCGCTGCGACGCAACCTGGTCGCGGAACAGCATCGACACTGAAATATCGTGCGCGCGGCCAAGCGGCCACAGCGCAAAGGCGAGCGCTGTGAGCAGGCCATAGGCGATCGCCAAGCCCAGCACGGCAGGGTAGAGCGACGGCACGACTGGGAGCGGGATGATATTACCGAAGCCCCACACGATTGCGTAAGGCAGCGCAGCGCCGGCGGCGGCGCCGATGATCGTCGCAAACAGCGCGACCAGCGCGATCTGCGTAGCATAAACGGCGAAGATGTCGTTGCCGGTGGCGCCGAGCGCCTTCATGGTGGCGATGGCGTCGCGCCGGCGCGCGAGATGGGCGGCGACTGCATTGGCGACGCCGACACCGCCGACGAGCAGCGTGGTCAAGGCGACCAAGGTCAGAAACTGGCTGAAGCGCTCGACATTGCGTTCGAGTTGCGGTGAAGCCTTGCTGCGGGTGCGAATCTCCCAACCGGCGTCGGGGGATGCGGCCTTGGCTTCGTTCTCGACCGCCGTCACGGCAGCGTCGCTCGAAGCGGCATCCGGCAGCCGCAGCCGGTATTGCCAGCGCACCAAGCTGCCCGGCTGCACCAATCCGCTTGCCTGCAACGCCGCTTCGCTGACAAGAACGCGGGGGCCAAGACCGATGCCGCCGGCGAGCTTGTCCGGTTCGCCGGTCAGCGCGGCGCGCAGCTCTAAGATGGCCGCACCGATGGTGATGCGGTCGCCGACTTTGAGGTCGAGCCGCGTCAGCAAAGTCGGATCGACAGCGGCCCCGAAGGCGTCGCCGTTGCGCGTGAACAGGGTGGTGAGCTGCATGCCGGGATCCAGGCCGACCGTGCCGAACAGCGGGTAGGCGGCGTCGACCGCCTTGATCTCGACCAGCGTCGAGCGCCCGTCGGCCGTGCGCGCCATGGCGCGTGTCGTCGCGGCGACCGAAACGGTGCCGTGCTTGGCGAGAAAGACGCCTTCGGCATCGCTTGCTTGGCGTTGGATCAGCGAAAATGCGAGGTCGCCGCCGAGAATGATGCGGCCGCCGCTGCCGATGCCGTCGGCGAGGCTTGCCGCCACCGATCCGACGCCGGCGATCGCTAGAACACCGAGCGCGATGCAAGCAATAAAGACGCCGAAGCCGGGCAACCCGCCGCGCAGCTCGCGCCAGGCGAAACGCAGCGAAACCCAGCGGGTGGTCTGCGCGGCTGGAGCGAGCATCATAGGACCTTCGGCATGCTCATGCGCTTCTCGGTTGGGTGACCGCGAGGGTTTCGAGCCGCCCGGAACGCATGTGCAATACACGGTCGCAGCGCGCCGCCAGTTCGGTGTCGTGCGTCACCAGGACCAGCGTGGTGCCGCGCTCGCGATGGCCGCGGAACAATAGCTCGATGATCTCGCGGCCGGTTGTCTCGTCGAGATTCCCGGTTGGCTCGTCGGCGACGAGAATGGCGGGATTGGGTGCGAGCGCGCGCGCCAGCGCGACGCGCTGCTGCTCGCCGCCGGACAGTTCGGCCGGATAGTGGTTGACGCGTTCAGCAAGCCCGACGGCCGCAAGTTCGCGCTCGGCTCGGCGCAGCGCATCGCTGCCGCCGGCAAGCTCGAGCGGCACCGCGACGTTCTCCAGCGCCGTCATGGTCGGAATGAGATGAAAAGCTTGAAACACGATGCCCACATGGGTGCCGCGGAATCGAGCGAGGCCGTCCTCATCGAGCTTGCGCAGGTCGTGTCCGGCGACGATGACGGTTCCTGCATCGGGCCGTTCCAGGCCGGTCATCACCATCAGCAAAGTCGATTTGCCGGAGCCCGACGGTCCCAGCAGGCCGATCGCTTCGCCGCGGCCTATATGCAAGTTGATGTCCCTGAGGATATGCACGCGGGCCGCGCCGCGGCCGAGAGACAGATCGACGCCCGAGAGCATGATAGCGTCGCTGGCGGAAGGATGCCCAGAAATGTCGTTCATGCCTGCGACCGGTCCGCTGTCCTCGTTGTCGATCCGTGCCCGGACATATGGGTGGTGGCGCATCGTCGTCCAAATCGTGCGCGTGGCAGCTTGTAGCGCGGCGCTCGCCGCGGTGACAGCGGCGCTACCGACGAAAGCCGAGCCGCCGGTCAAGATCGTTGCACTCGGAGATTCGCTCACCGCCGGCTACGGACTTTCCGACAAGGACGGCTTTGTGCCGCGCCTGCAAGCGGCCCTCGCCGCCGAGGGGATCCCGGTCGAGATTCAGAATGCCGGCGTTTCCGGTGACACCGCCTCGGATGGACTGGCCCGCCTCGACTGGTCGGTGCCGCAGGGCACCGATGCCGTCATCCTCGAGCTTGGCGCCAACGACATGCTGCGCGGGATCAAGCCCGAGGCGACGCTGGGTGCGCTCGACGGCATCTTGCGCCGGCTGAAGGAACGTCACATCGCGGTGCTACTGTGCGGCATGCGCGCGGCGCCGAATCTTGGGCCTGATTATGGTCAGGCGTTCGAGCATATCTTTCCGGAGCTTGCCGCCAAATACGGCGTGCTGCTTTACCCGTTTTTTCTCGACGGCGTGGCCGCCGACCTCAGCCTCTTGCAGCACGACGGCCTGCATCCCAACCCGAAGGGCGTCGACGTCATCGTGGGACGCATATTGCCGCAGGTGGAAGCGTTGATCGCGCAGGCGCATGCGCAACGCCCCATCTAAGGGTTGCACGGTTCGCGCGATCGACGCATCCTACCGGTGCTGCGATTCGCGGAGTGCGGTGGTTCGGAGTTCCTTAAGGCAGCCGCAGGTTAGTCATGCCCCGCCTCTTCACCGGCCTCGAAATCCCCGCCAACGTCGCCCAATCGCTCGCCATGATGCGTGGCGGATTACCGGGCGCGCGCTGGATCGATCCGGAGAATTATCACCTTACGCTGCGCTTTATTGGCGACATCGATGATGCCTTGGCGCACGAGATCGCCGGCATGCTCGGCCGCGTCCGCCGCAGCGCGTTCGAGTTGCGGCTCGATGGACTATCCTCATTCGGCGGCCGCAAGCCACGTGCCGTGGTCGCGTCCGTCGCGCCAAATTCGCCGGTGATGGAATTGCAGGCCGAGCAGGAGCGGCTATTGCAGCGGCTCGGCCTCGAGCCCGAAGGGCGCAAATATACGCCCCACGTCACCCTGGCGCGGCTGCGCGATTCATCGAGCCGCCAAGTCGCCGATTACCTTAGCGCGCGCGGTCACTATCGCTCCGTGTCGTTTGAGGTCTCGCGTTTCGTGTTGTTCTCATCGCGCGCGTCAGTCGGCGGCGGGCCCTACGTGGTCGAGGTCGACTATCCGCTCGGGCATGCGCACGCCTCGGCAAGAGCTGGATGGCAAAGCGAGGCCGAGTCGGGATGGGGCTGAGCCGACCGATTTCATCGATGCCTTGAGCGATCATGCTCTCAGCATTCGGGTCTGCAGATCCAACATCGCCGTGGCGAAGCCGTGGCCGTCTGCCATCAATTCACGCATCAGCGACAATGGCGTCGGCCGCGAAGATTCAACCTCGCCGACGACGTTGCCGAAGTCGAACGACAGTTCGGCGTCGAATTTGCGCGCAAGCTGCTGCATGCGCCGGTTTTCGGCAAGGCACGCCATGTGCAGGAGCCGAATGCCGCGATTGCGCGCGGTGAGCAGCGTGTGCCGCAGCAGGGCCGAGCCGACGCCGTGGCTCTGCCACGGCTTCTCCACGCTGATCGCAGCTTCGGCTTGGCGCGGAAATCGCAGGCCGAGCGGCCGCAGCTCGGCGGCACCGCGCATCAAGCCGCCGATGAAGAAGCCGTGCACGACGGCATCAAGCGAGTTCGACAGATCGACGTAACTGCGAATGAAATCGTCCGATACCCCGCCGCCGAAGCGGCTGTGCCGGCTATCGGGATCAAGCCGCAGCATGTGGCTGCGGTATTTTTCCGTTTCGCCGATCCACAATTTGCGGATAACGCCGCCTTCGGGAAGAACATCCTGCATTCCAAGGGTCTCCTGACTTTGTCGTCGCTCAACGTTGCCGTTGCTCCGATCTCGTCGATACCCTCCGGCTCGCTTCTTCCCTTCAAGGTCGTTTGGCGTGACAAACGTCTTTCGCGCGCACGCCGAATCAAAACATCATGTTGTGTTGCGGCAAAGTTTGGCAAGTCGAAGCATTGAGCAACATGCCCATATTCCGTATACGCATGGCTTAAAATATGTTCCCGTACGAATTGCGGCATCAAAAACTTGCGGTCATGTCGATAACATCGCAAATCATTGACGCGTTCCGTCACTATTCATTCACATCGGTTAATTGGCGCCCGACATAATTCCGACATGACGAGCACCGTCACATCGCAATACGCGGCCGCCGTTGCCGCCGGCCGCGTCGAGAGCGATGCCGCACAACTTTCTGTCATCAACAAGTTGATGCGCCTCGAGGCGCAGGTCGTGGAATACCGACTGGCGCGAAAATCATCATCGCTCGGCTGGTTATTCGGCGGTCGCGACAAAAAACAGCAGCCGAAGGGTCTCTATCTATACGGCGCCGTCGGCCGCGGCAAAACCATGCTGATGGATTTCTTTTTCGACGCGAGCCCAGTGGCGCGCAAGCGCCGCGCCCATTTCCACGAATTCATGCTCGACGTACACGAGCGCGTCTATGCATTTCGGCAAAAAATCAAGCTTGGCGAGTACGCCGGCGAAGACCCGATCAGGCTCGTCGCCGAGCAACTGTTCGAAGAAGCGTGGCTGCTCTGCTTCGACGAATTTCATGTCACGGATATCGCGGACGCCATGATTCTGGGGCGGCTGTTCGCCCAACTGTTTGACCGCGGCGTCGTGGTGGTTGCAACGTCGAACGTGGCGCCGGAGGAGCTTTATAAAGACGGCTTGAACCGTGCCCTGTTCGTGCCGTTCATCCACATGCTCGAACAGCACATGGAGGTAGCGAAACTAGACGCGCGCACCGATTTTCGGCTGGAAAAGCTTGCCGGCCTGCCGGTCTGGTACGTGCCGGCCGACGCCAAAGCGGACGCGGCGCTCGACGACGCCTGGCGCCGGCTCGCCGGCGGTCATGCGGGCACCGCGGACGAGCTTCCGCTAAAAGGGCGCAGCATCTACGTGCCGCGCGCCTTCATGGGCGTGGCGCGATTCACGTTCCATGATCTGTGCGAGCAGCCTCTCGGCGCCGCCGATTATCTGCGCATCGCGCGCGAATATCACACCATCATTCTCGATCACATTCCGATAATGACGTTCGACAATCGTAACGCCGCCAAGCGTTTCATCATCCTCACCGACACGCTCTACGACATGACCGTGAAGCTGATCGCCTCAGCGGCCGCCGAGCCGGATGCACTCTATCAGGCCGATGAAGGTTTTGAGGCCCAGGAGTTCAACCGCACGGCCTCGCGGCTCATCGAAATGAGGTCGCAAGCCTATCTGGCGCGGCCGCATGGAGCCGCGCACTCGCAAGCCTCCGGCTCATCAGTTGGCATCGTCGAAACCTGAAAATGCGGCGCATCAGCCGCCGACGCTCGTGATCAGCATCGCGGCGACGACGACGGCCATCAATACCGTCGCGCCCCAGCCGAAGATCATCAGCGTGCGCGAAGCGGCATATTTGCCCATGATCCCGTAGCTGGCGATCACCATCATCATGACGATCATCAGCGGCACCGCGACGATGCCGTTGACGACGGCGCTCCAGAACAACATCTGGATCGGATCAAGCGGCGTCAGAGCCAGGACCAATCCGGCGATGGTCGCGGCGCCGACGATCAGATAAAAGCCCGGCGCGCGGCGCGCCGGCATTTCGAGGCTGCCCTGCCAGCCGAAACTTTCGGCCACGGCATAACCGGCCGAGCCGGCGAGCACGGGCACCGCGAGCATCCCGGTGCCGATGATCCCGGTGGAGAACAGAAAGAATGTCAGGGCGCCGGCGAGCGGCCGCAGCGCATCCGCCGCCTCCGCCGCCGTGCCTATGTGCGTCTTGCCGTGAACGTGCAGCGTTGCCGCGGTGGTGACGATGATAAAAAAGCCGACGATGTTGGACAGCATCATGCCGGCCGTGGTGTCGAGCCGGATACGAAACGCTTCCCGTTGCGACAAACGTTTGGCAGGAACCTTGGCGCCGTCGCCCGATTTGCCGCGCAATTTGCGGTCTTCGGCTTCCAGCGAGGCCTGCCAGAAGAACATGTACGGACTGATGGTGGTGCCGAAGATCGCCACCAGCATCAGCATGTAGTCGCGATCCCACGAAATACGCGGCAGAAAAGTCGAGGCGATGACTTCGCCCCACGAGATTCGCACGCTGAATGCCGCGACCACATAGGCGAACAGCACGAGCGTCAGCAGTTTCAGATAATGCGCATAGCGGTGGTAAGGAACCAGAATCTCTGCGGCGAGACAGACGATACCGAACGCCGCCACATAGACCAGGACGGGCCCCCCGGCCACCAGCCGCAAGGCCTCCGCCATGGCGGCGATGTCGGCGGCGATGTTGAGCGTATTGGCGATGAGCAGGAGGCCGACGATGCCGTATAGCAGCGGAGGCGGCAGTGCTCTGCCGAGATTGGCGGTGAGGCCGCGCCCGGTGACGGCGCCGATCCGCGCGCTGACCAATTGAATTGCGATCATGAACGGCGTCGTGAGGAACATCGTCCAGCACATCGCGAAGCCGAACTGGGCGCCGCCTTGGGAGTAGGTCGCGATGCCGCTTGGGTCGTCGTCGGCCGCCCCGGTAATCAAGCCC
>DATJYT010000110.1:0-2859 GCA_035499475.1 Xanthobacteraceae bacterium
AAACGGCGTCTGCGCGTCGATCAGCACGATCACCACCTCGGCAAAGCGCACCGCATTGAGCGCGTCAGCCACCGACAGCTTTTCGAGCTTCTCCTCGATGCGCGAGCGCCGCCGCAGGCCGGCGGTGTCATGAATGCGAAACTTCTGCCCGCGCCAATCGAGATCGACCGCGATCGAATCGCGGGTGATGCCGGCTTCCGGCCCGGTCAACAGCCGTTCCTCGCCGAGCAGGCGATTGATGAGGGTCGATTTGCCGGTATTGGGACGGCCGACCACCGCAATACGGATCGGCTTCGCTTCGGCGGCCGGCGCCAGTTCGTCCTCTTGCTCCGACCGCGCGGTCGCTTGCGGCAACGCCGCGCGCAACGCGTCGTAAAGGCCGCTCAAGCCCTCGCCATGCTCGGCGCTGATCGCAATCGGCTCGCCGAGGCCGAGCGAAAAGAACTCGAGCACTCCCGCCTCGCCGGCGCGCCCCTCGCTTTTGTTGGCGACGAGGATCGCCGGCTTGCCGGAGCGACGCACAAGATCGGCAAAGGCGCGATCGTCCGCGATGGCTCCGGCGCGGGCATCAACGACAAAAAGGACGACGTCGGCCTGCGCGATAGCTGTCGCCGTCTGCGTCTGCATCCTGCCCGCCAGAGAGCGTTTTTCAGCGTCTTCAAGCCCGGCAGTATCGATCACGCGAAAAGACAGGTCGCCGAGCCTGCCCTCGCCTTCGCGCCGGTCGCGCGTGACGCCCGGCTCGTCGTCGACGAGCGCAAGACGCCGGCCGACCAGGCGATTGAACAAAGTTGATTTGCCGACGTTAGGCCGGCCGACAATGGCGACGGTAAAGGTCATGGTGGCGGCTTTATCGGCGGCGGAAATCAACATCTGCCGCACGCAACGGAACAGGCGCGGCTTACATAATTACATGCGCGGCGGATAGTCCGGGGCGGCCGCTCAATTCTTCGACGTGCTGGTCGCCGGCGGATTGGGCCAGATCGATTGCGACGGTTGGGCGGTCTGCTGCGGCGGAGAGGTCGGCGGCGGCGCCGGCCAAATCGACTGCGATCCCGCTGCTTGCTGCGGCGACGAGGTTGACGGCGGCGCCGGCCAGATCGATTGATCGCCGCCCTGCGCCGCAGGCGTGCTCGACTTGGGCGCGGCACCGATATTGATCCGGGTCGGCTTGGAAGCAGGTGTCTGGCTAAAAGCCGGATCGCTCGCCGGCGGCGCTGCGCGGGCGACCTTCGGTTTGGGCTGCGGCTTGGGTTTCGGTTTCTGCGGCGGCGGCGGTGCAGCAGCGGCGTCCGCCGCATCGGCTTCTGCCGGCTCGGGCGGCGGCTGATAGCCCTTGACCAGATCGGGCGGCACGCCGGTCTCGGCGCCCGGTACGCCGTTGGGAAACAGCGGCTCGCGTTGGCCGTTCAGCTTTTTTTTGCTGTCGAACGCATCGGAATTCAGCAACTCGGTCGGATCGAACTGGCCGCCCTTGGTGCAGCCGGAAATTACCAGCACCAAGCCAACCACCGCGCCAAGCCTGACCAGCGAAGCGATGCTCCTCGGCGCCGTCATGTTCAGCTCTTGCCGCCTGCCGCGATCAAGTCGCTCAAGACTTCGGCGCGGCTGCGCGTCCCGTTCGGCGATTGCGGATCGGTGATGATCATGTCGGTCCATTGCCGCGCCGCCGTTGCGTCGCCCGACTTCCAGGCCGACAGCGCCAGCGTCTCGCGCGCGCTGTGGCGGAACGGCCGGCCGGATGCCGTCAGCGGCTCGAGCCGGGTGCGCAGCTCGCTATAGGGCGCGGTATCGACGAGCAGGTAGCCGGCGCGAATCCCCGCCAGATCCTGGATGACTTGCCCGTTGCTCTTATCGGCGGCGATGTCGTCGTAGGTTTTGACAGCGGCTTTACTGTCGCTTCGCGCAAGCTCGGCGGCCTCGCGAAGCCGCGCCAGCGCACGATAGCCAGGGCTGCCCTCGGTGGCGAGCTTGGCGAAGGCGGCCTCGGCTTCCGAATTCTTGCCGGAATCGGCCAAAGACACCGCCGCTTCGAACGCCGCGCCGGATTCCCCTGCCTTCTTTTTTTGCCAATAGTCATAGCCGCGCCAGCCGGCGACGGCGGCGACAATCAGGATGCAGCCGGCGATGAGCAGGTTGCCGTAGCGATCCCACAGTTTCTTGAGCTTTTCGCGACGTACTTCTTCGTCGACTTCCTGGAAAATATCAGCCACGGACCCCGTTCCCGGACCTTACACGTCGCTTCGCGCCGAAAGCCGCTTGCCAGTGCTCCGGAAAACGCGTCTCGGAGTTGCCCCGTGGCAGGAGCCGGCTTTTCGATCGGCGCATTGACAAATCAAGGAAATCCAGGCGAACGACGCCCGGAAAACAATGCCGCGGATAGCCTAATGATGTGGCGTGAGCAAGGCAAAGGCCAAATGCCGCAATGCGTTATGGGGAATCGGGCACTCGGGCAACAGCGTCCCCCCGCGACGTCCCGGCGACCTATTTCTTGCGCATCGGATAGACGTGCTCGGTTCCCGGGAAGGTCCGGGCGCGCACCTCGGCCGCATAGCCTTTGACGGCATTCTCGATCGAAGGTCCGAGATCGCCGAACCGCTTGACGAATTTCGGCACTCGCGGCGACAGGCCAAGCATGTCTTCGAGCACCAGGATCTGCCCGTCGCAGGCGACGCTGGCACCGATGCCGATGGTCGGAATGGCGACCTGCCCGGTGATGCGGCGTCCCAACGGTTCGGCGATCGCTTCGAGGACGACCGCAAAGGCGCCAGCATCGGCGACGGCGCGCGCGTCGGCCTCGATCGGCGCCCAGTCGGTTTCGTCGCGGCCTTGCGCCCGGAACGAGCCGATGGTGTTGAT
>DATJYT010000111.1:0-13586 GCA_035499475.1 Xanthobacteraceae bacterium
CCCCAGCTCCCGCGCGTTCTACCATGCGGGCGAACCCAGCGGTGCCAAAAGGTACCCCCCGTTCCGAACACCCTCGCCGTTGTCGCCTAACCTCAAACGAAGTTGGGGAAGGGAGAAGCCAAGATGGGACACATTCCAGCGTGGGCCATTGGGGCATTGGTACTCAGTGTGCTTTTCGACCTGCCGGCGTTCTGGGTTGTTATGGCTGTCATCGGCGCAGGGGTGCTGTCGGCACTGCTGGGAGTGTGACGCGAATTAGAGACGCGTCTGTGTTCGCCACCAGTGCATCCGATCCTTCGGCATCTTGCTCTGACCGAAGCAACTGGTAACGACGCTACGATGGCGTCTCGCGCCCGAGCGAACGGGTCCCTTCCGCGCGAAAATGCTGAAGTAATTTCTCAGACAGCGACTTTCAAAAATTCGGAGTAAAGCTCTCGCCGCTGTTGTTCGACTTCTCTGTGCGGAGTGAGCCTCTGCGAATACTCGTGGCTCCCCCGGGCGACGATCGGGCATGGCCCCTTTCGGGGGCAAAGCGGACAAGCCGCTTAGAGCGTGCCGCGGCAGTTAGTGACCCGCTTCGACCAATTGCCAGCATCTCATGTTGCATTAGCGAAGGCCCCTTCCTGAGCCCTGCATCGAGCCGATACGGCGACGGCACCGCGGTTCGTCTGTCAGCCTCCGGGGCCGTCCTTCATGATGTAGCCCATCAGGTCGCCTACGTTGTGCTCCAAATTACGGATGATGTCCTTGACGACGTCTCCGATGGAGATCACGCCCACGACCTTACCCGCGTCCAATACTGGTAGATGGCGAAAGCCGCGCGCAGCCATCATTGCCATGCAGCCTTCCAGTTGGTCATCCGGCTTGACCGTCACCGGGTCGCCCGTCATCACTTGGCTCACCGGAGTCTGCTTCGCATCGAGCCCGGGCAGCAGCACCTTTATGGCGCAGTCACCCTGGGTCACGATACCGACCAGTATGTCGTCGTCGATGACCAGCACCGACCGGACCCGGTTGTCGCGCATCTGGCGCAAGGCTTCGACGACCATGTCGCCGGAACGAACGTGGATCAGGGCACCACTCTTCTGGGCCAGAGCGTCTTTGACAGTGTTCATCGAGCTCCTCTCGTGGGCCCTGTCCTGGTCCGCCTAAGTGGTACGCATTGAAGGTTTAGAGCCGGCTCGTTCAGATCGACCATAATCTAGTACGCCGCCGCCGGCCTCGCAGTAGCCGCAGTCTGACCCCTGGAGGTTGAATCCCTATTTCGCCGGCGGCTGGTGTCTTTGTACTCATCAACTCAGCGTACGCTGCCGATATGACGGGACCTGAAATCAAGACGTTCCTCTTAAGAGTTGCCAATAGACGCGACTAAACGCCACCTTGGGAAAGGTGTTGGTCGGAGCGGCGAGATTTGAACTCGCGACCCCCAGTCCCCCAGACTGGTGCGCTAACCGGGCTGCGCTACGCTCCGAGACCGTTGCTGCGTTTAGCAAATCGTCATGGCACTGGTCCACAGGTCGCAGATCGTCACTTTCCTGTTGCAAGTATATCTTTTGCGTAAAGCTATCCGCCGCCTATATTTTTTCGGCATCCATGTATACTCTGCGTATAAGTTACCGCCGTTTTATGTATTAAAGCGTCGTATTTATATCTCAAGACATATATTTCTCATTCTGCCCCGGCTACTCCAGCAAAAGTGTTGGCATTTGCTTGTCCGCTTCCGGACGCCGCCGCGCAAAATTCAGTTGGAGGAGACCATGACCAGACAAAAAGTCGCCATGAGCGTTGCCGCGCTTGCCTTGGGCACCGTGTTCGTTTCCGGTGTAGCCTTGGCGCAGAATTTCGGGCGAAACCCGAACGACGGCGGCCCGATCGCCGAACCTGCGGGATCGCCCTCGAAGCCGCTCTACAATTCGGTCCCGCCGACGACGCCTCCGCACTACGGCAGAAACGTCAACGATAACGGAATGATCGACGAGCCGAGCGACGCGGCGAAGGCCGCTGCGGCCAAAGCGAACAAGAACTCGATCATTGCGAACAAGCCCCACTACGGCCGCAACCCGAATGACAACGGGTCGGTCGACTGACATGGAACTGGCGTAAAGCGTCCCTTACCAGGACCAAGCCTGCAAGCCCGGCTCCGAGAAATTGGAGCCGGTCTTTTGCTTTGCTTTCGCGCCGACGGCCTGGAGAAGCCCCGCGTTGATGGCGCGGGACATGCTCGCCAATCGATGCCGCCCCACGTAGAGTGCGCCGCGATTCCCGACCGCCGTTCTGCGCACCGGATCGATCTTGAAGCGACTTCGCAACGCCACCAACAATTCCCTGCGGGGCCTTCTTTACGGCGTGCGAAGCGAGCCGGCCATTCGCGAGGAAGTCATCCTCCTCGCCGTGGCCCTGCCGCTCGGCTACGTCATCGCCCCGAGCGCAGCCTGGTATGTGGCCATGATCGGCGTTTGGCTGATGGTGCTCGCCATCGAGCTCTTGAATACGGCGATCGAGAAGTTCGCCGACTATGTGACGCCGGAGCACCACGTCGATATCGGCAGGATCAAGGATTTCGGCTCGGCCGCCGTGTTCTGCGGCCTGTGCCTGGCCGGGCTGATCTGGCTCACCGCGCTTGCAACGCGGTGCGGTCTTTTATAGGCGCTCGCTGCGGCAGCGGGAGGCTGTTACGGTGTCCTCAGAGCTCGGCGGCGCGCTCGGGCCGCCATCGGCCCGTCACCAGATCCGACAAGGCGATCAGGTTGCCGTGAAGGCGGCCGGCGCGATCGATATAGGACTCCGGGTACAAGGCGCGCGCCACGTTTGCCGCGAAGTTGCCCGTCGCCAGCGTGATGGCGCGCGAAGCCGGCATGCTGCCCTTGGCGACGAGATAGCGCGGGTTGACGATCTGCGAATAGCCGAGCCTGCGGCCGGATGTGCGCCCGGCCTTGAGGCCGAGATGCACGCCGTAAAGGGCATCGCTGCGAACGGTGCGGCCGCGTGCCGCAATCCGCGCGCCGAAGTCGGTGTCTTCCTGCCAGCCGTAGAGCACCAGCCGCTCGTCGAAACGCAATTCGCCGACGGCGGCGCGGCGGAACGCCATGTTGCAGCCATAGGGCAGAACGCCGTCCTCGACGCGGCTTGTTCGCAGCGCCGGGGTGCGATCCTGGCGCGCGACCAAGTGGGTGGCCTCATCCCAACTCAGTCCGGCGGTCTTGATGCCGTCGGCGAGCACGCGGCCGGTGGCGGCAACGATATCGGGCGCCGATGCAAACAGTTCGCGCGCGCTCTCCAGCCAATAGTAGGACGGAACGAAGTCGTCGTCGAAGAACACGATGACATCGACGGCGTCTCCCAAAACCTCGATCCCGACATTGCGCTGAGCGCAGAGGCCGGAGCGGCTGCGGGCGACGATCACGTTGCCGCCGCTCACCTCCGGCGCATCGGCAGGATCGCTGACCGATATAATCACGGCATCGGGCGGGGCGGTCTGTTCGGACAAGGCCGCAACGACGCGTGCGACCAGTTCCGGCCGCCCTTTGGTCGCGATGACAACGCCGACGCGCATAGCGGCGAGACGAGACATGGTGGCGAGACGAGACATGGCGGCTAGACGAGACATGGCCGCGGAGCACCGATACCGGCGTCGTGGATCGGGCCCCGCAGCGCGCTGCCGGAGTAGAGAATGCCGACGATCATGAACACGGCCGCGTAAAACGACAGCAGCCCGACAACGTCGACACGCACGGCCAGGCCGATGCCGATCATGGCCGTCATCAGGAGCACGTTGGTGATCGAAAGCCGCGCAAGCTCCTTGAAATAGCCGGTGTAGAGCAAAAGATAGTTCGGCGCGGTCTTGATGACGCCCGCCAGCAGCAAGATCAGAAGAATGGGAGTGACGTTCGCCGGCATCACCGCCGCATGGCCGAGCAGGATCGCGAAGAAGTTCTTGGCGTCGAAAAGCAGGAGCCCCGAGATCGCGGCGGTCGGTATGGCACACAGAGCCACCGCCGCAAGCGTCGCGCGGACGAGCGTGTGCCGGTCGCGGGCGGAATAGCCCGCGGTTTGCCGCGGCACCAACAGGTCGCACGCCGCCGTGCAAAGCGTGAGCGTGCCGAAGAAGATCTTCAGCGCGCTGTCGATCACGATGGTTGGCGCGCCGAGCCCGAAAGCGATCGGAACCGCAAGATAAAGCACGCTGTGCAGGTAGATTTCGCCGGCGGCATGAATGCCCGTGCGGGTTGCCGCCGCGCGGTTTTCGCCGAAAAATTCCCGCAGGCGGCTGACGGTGCCGCGAATTTGCGGCGCGATGGCCCGCCGCTCGATCAATCTTCCGGCGGCGAGACCGATCAGCACCGCCCAGCTCAGATTGATCAGGATGACGAAGGCCGCGAACGACAGGCCGACGAGCATCGCCAGCATCAGGCCGATATAGACCAGGCGGCGGCTCGATTCGAGCGATTCAAAGAAAATGTATTCGTCGACCGCCACGGACGCGTTGCGCAGCACGAACCAAGCGAGATTGAAGGCCGAGTAGAAGAAGAACAGGCCGAATTCGACGGCGCCCCAGAGCGACATTCCAGGACGCAGCGCCATCAAGGCTGTGCAAATCACCGCACCGGAGGCGATCAGGCTCGCATAAAAAATCGCAACGGCGCTCGCCTGCGCGCCCACTGCCAGCGTGTCTTCGCCGGCCAGGAACAGCTTGCGCATTTGGACGAAAAGGATCTTCGAGAAGCCGAGCTCGAACAACCACATCGCGACGCCGATGGCGCCGACCAGAATGAACAGTGAAAACCGCTGCGGATCGAGCACGCGGGCGAACACGAAGGTCTGAACAAGTCCGGCGATCAGGCCGCCGCCGGAAGACCATGCGCGCAGCAGCAGGTAGCGGAACGAGATCAAGCCCGCGAGCGGCGTGCGCTCGATGAGCGATTCCCAGAATTTCGACATCGCGGGTGCGGAGGGGGCCAGCATGTCTCGCTCCGCCTCAATCAACGAGGCGCAGATAGTGCTGCGCCATGGTCTCGAAGCCGTATTGCGGCGACAGCCGCGCGAGCTCGGCAATGACGCGCCGGCGTAGCGGCTCGTCGGAGAGAATGTCGCCCGTCGCGGCAATCCAGCCGTCGCGGTCGTCGAGCGGCACCAGCAGCTTTGCGGTCAGCAGAGCTGAGTCGCGAAACATCTCGCGGAAGGAGGGAATGTCGGAAGCGATGAGCGGCACGCCGGCGTGGATTGCTTCGATGGCGGCGAGGCTCAGGCCTTCAAAGCGTGAAGGGAACAGCACGGCGTCCACCGCAGAATAGAAAATGCCGATGCGCTCGTGCTCGATGCCGGCGACCAGGTGCACGCGATCTGTCAGTCCGGCCGAGGCGATGGCGGCCTTGACCGAAGCTTCTTCGGGGCCGGAGCCGACCAGCAAAAGCGTGACGCCGGGCAGATCTTTGATCAGATCGAGGGTGAAGCCCTGGTTTTTTTGGTAGTCGAGGCGCCCGATCTGTCCGATGACCGTGCCTTCGGCCGGCAGATCGAACGCGGCCCGCGCCTGCGCGCGCGGATATTTTTGCGGCACCTTCTGGCCATTGGCGATCACCGCGAGCTTCGCGTAGGCGGCGCCTTCGCGCGAATAGGTTTCGGCGACGCTCTCGCCGCAGGCGATCATGTTCGTATAGCAGCCGAGCCTGGCCACGACGGCGTCGGCGGCCATCAGGATCCGGTTCTGCCGCTCCCGCGGCTGATGATAGGTCGGCACCCGGTTGCGGATTCCGGCGATGCGTCCGCCGATGCCGGCAATCAGATTGGAAAGCGACTGCAGGCCGAACACCACATCGGGTTTACGGGCGCGCAGCGCCGAAACCACGCGGAGGAACAAGGCTGCGAGCGAAATCGGCGAGGACGAACGCTCGCCGTCAAGAAAGATGCGCGCGCCGGCAGGCGTCCGCGCCGACTTCGACCCGAACAAATACCATTCCTCGACGTGATGGCCGTCGCCGCGCATCGACTGCGCGAGATTGCCCGCCAGGATCGAGCTGCCGCCGTTGTCGTGCGCCGTACCGAGAAAGACGATCGACCGCGGCCGGTTCGAGAGCTGTGCTGTCACGCAACTTGTCCAGGTTTTGCCGGGAATAGTTGCACGCCAGCCTTAATAAAACTTGCTCGGAACTATGCTGCTATCGGCTCCGGTTCCGCCGCTTCTGCGGGCAGGCCCCGCCGGATCGCGCGCCGGGTCGCGGCCGCCAGGCCCCAGATGATCCCGAGCAGCAGATAGTAGTGCCGCCAATGGTCGGTATCGACCACGAAGGCCTCCAGCACCAGCGCCACATAGGGCATATAGGCGCCCATCAAGAAAGTCTGCCAGGGCGTGCGCACCATCATGGCGCGGAACCCGACGCCGAGCGTGAGCACCGTAAGCGTTATATAGGCGATGCCGCCGGCCCAGCCGTTGTTCAGCATGGTGCCGAGGTAGGAGTTATGCGACACCCAACCGTAGACCCGCATGAAGCCCCACGGGCCCATGCCGAACGGATGGTCGAGCATTTCCCGCAGCGCGTTCTGCTGCAGCACGAAGCGCGTGCCGGAGCGGCCGGTGTCGTACTCTTCGAGCAGCGTCGCACGCTGCAGGAACATGTCGCGCACGGCGTCGATCGACAGCAGCGCGATGAAAATCGCGACACCGGCGATCGCGCTGCCGACCATGAAGAATATGATGCGCGTGCGCGGCTGGCGTCCTTTCTGCGTGATATAAAGAAAATACAACAGGAAAGCGGTCGCGAACACGAAGCTGCCCCAGGCGGCGCGCGAAAACGCCAGCAGCAATCCGACGAAGATGATGACGATCGCGAGAAGATTGCGTATCCGCAGCTTGCCGACGACAAGTCCTTCGATCAGCCACATCAGCGGCGGCAGCAGAAAGCAGCCGAGCACGTTCGGGTCCTTGAAGCCGGCGACGGCGCGGTCATTCAATGAAAAGACCTCAAGGCCGGGAATGAACTTGAAGTACAGATCGAAAAATCCAATCGTGCCGAACAAGGAGGCGAGCACGGCCGACGCAATATAGGCGGAGCGCAGCGTGGCGATGCGACGTTCGCTGTCCTGCGCGAATATGCAGGCGAACATGATCGCGGTGAGGCTGAGATAGAACGACGTCGCCAGAAAGTGCGATGCGTCCGGATAATCGAGGATCTGAAGGAGCGCCATGGCGCCGCTCGCATCGCGTACCAGCAGCAAAGCGACCAGCGGCAGGATCATCCGATTGAATCTGACCCGCGCCACCACGCAGGCGACCATCAGGACGATCGCCAGATATTCGTAGGGCGCAGGCTCGACGAAAACGAAGAAGCTGGACAGGATCGTGACGTAAAGCGTGACGTGCAGAAATTTGTCCGCCAGCGCGGTTGCGTGCGGGACATGAGCCTGGGCGACCGGCAGATCGAAGCCGCCGCTTACGTCGTCCAGGATGCTCAAAAGGCATCCTCGGTGTTGAGCAGCGCAAACGGCGTTCGCGCCAGGATTCGAATGTCGAGCGACATCGACCAGTTCTCGATGTAGTAGAGGTCGTGCTCGACGCGGCGCTGGATTTTCTCGTGGCTGTCGGTCGCGCCGCGCCAGCCGTGGATTTGCGCCCAGCCGGTGAGCCCGGGCTTGACGCGGTGGCGCGCGAAATAGCCGTCGACGGCTTCGTCGTAGAGGCGGTTCTCGGCCTTGGCGTGAATGGCGTGCGGCCGCGGCCCGACCAGCGACAGATTGCCGACGAAGACGACGTTGAAAAGCTGCGGCAGCTCGTCGAGGCTCGTCTTGCGGATGAACCGGCCGACGCGGGTGACGCGCGGATCGTTCTTGCTGACGAGCTGCGACGCATTGGCGTCGGCTTGATCGACGTAGAGCGAGCGGAATTTGTAGATCTCGATGATCTCGTTGTTGAAGCCGTAGCGGCGCTGCTTGAACAGCACCGGGCCCTTGCTGTCGAGCTTGATGGCAAGCGCGACGAGCAGCATCACCGGCGACAGGCAGATCAACGCCAGCGTCCCGACAATCTTGTCGAACAGCCATTTCATCACGACGTCCCAGTCGGCGATCGGCCGATCGGAGATATCGAGCACCGGGACGTTGCCGATATAGGAATAGGAGCGCGGCCGGAACCGCAGCTTGTCGCTGTGCGCCGAAAGTCGGATGTCGACCGGCAGGACCCAAAGCTTCTTGAGCATCTGCAGGATGCGGCTTTCGGCGGTGATCGGCAGTGAGAAGATCACGAGATCGATCCGGGTGGTCCTGGCGAATTGAACGAGATCGTCGACAGTGCCGAGGTTGCGCACGCTGTTGAACGCCGCGACGCTGCGCTCGTCGGCGCGATCGTCGAAAATGCCGACGACGCGCACGTCGGAATCCCGCTGCGCCGCGAGCGAGCCGACCAGCGCCTCGCCGTTGGCGTCGGCGCCGATGATGACGGTGCGTCGATCGAGACGGCCTTGCCGCGTCCATCGCCGCACCAACAGGAACAGCGCGCGGCGGAACGCGATAAGCGCGATCAGCCCCAGCACGTAGAAGGTGCCGAGCCAGGCGCGGGAAAGCTGATCGCTGGTTTTGGCGAAGAAGGACACGCCGATCGCGAGCAGAAAGACCACCGACCACGCCGAGGCGAGCCGCATATATTGCTTCTCGTGCCCGCGGAACGCCTGCACCTGATAGATGTCGGCAGCCTGGAACGCCAGCATGGAGAAGAAAGCAATCCCGGCGATGGCGCAGAAGTAGTACCAGGGCGAGCCGCCCGCCGGCGCGTACCACAGATAGACGACAAACCCGACGATCGCGACCAGAGCGACTTCGATGGCGCGGACCGTTCCCGCCAGCACGATCGGGGAATAGGGCGGCTTGGAATCTTGTGCGGCGGCTTCGATCGCGGCGGGCGAAAGCCGCGCCGGACGGACTCCCGCGGCACCGACCCGCGGTATCGCCTTGATCGCCGATGAAACGGCCGAAGCCGCTTCGAAGATCGTGCTGTGTTCTGGCTTTGACATGGTTAACGCGCCGATCCCACGGCAAGATCAAAATAGTGAACAAGGCTCAAAATTTGGTTATGCGAATTGAGCGAGTTTTCGCATGGCGATGGCTTCGCGATAGGCCGCAAGGCCTCCCTCCACCATGGTGTTTGCCGAGAACTCGCGGCGCACGCGCGCTCGGACTTCTTCCGCGGCACGCTGCGCCCGCGCCGGATCGTCGAGCGTCCGGGTGATGGCGCCGATCAGGGCCGGCAGGTTGTCGGGCGGAACCAGGTGCTCGGCCTGTGCGCCGAAAATCTCCGCCATGCCGCCGACCGCGGTGGCGATAATCGGCCGTCCGGCCGCCGCGGCTTCCAGCACCACATAGGGCAGGGATTCCGCACGCGACGGAATGACGAAGATGCGTCCCCTGGCGAAGGCCTCGCGCGCCGGACTGTGACCGATGAAGTGAACCTGATCGGTAAGCCCGTGCCGCTCGCACTGGGCCTTGAAGCTTGCTTCGTCGGGCCCTTCGCCGGCGATCGTTGCGGTGACGCGGCGGCCCGATCGTTTCAGGCTCGCAATGGCTTCGATCAGAAGATCGATGGCTTTGACCGGCCGCAATTCGCCGACGCAGACAAGGTCGGTGGCATCGTGACGCACCTGCACGGGCTCGAATTCGGCCTCGCCGACGCCGTTGCGCACCACGCGCACCATGCCGCGCGGCCGGTCGATCTCGGAACGAAAGCGCTCGCCGATATAGCTGCTTTCGAACAGGAACAGATCGGTGCGCCAGTTCAGGACCCGCTCCAGCGAGCGATAGAAGCCGCCGCTGAGCGTGCCGGGTGAATAGATCAGCGATCCGCCGTGCGGCGTGTAGACGCGGATGGCGTTGCCGACGCCGGGCGCGAGCCGCGCCATGGCCGCGCCTTTTGCGCCGTGACCGTGGATCACGTCGGGGTCCAGCGCCCCGATCCGGCGCGCGACGTGATAGAGCGCCGGAATATCGCGCGGGCTGAGCTGGCGCGGAATCGCCACCCGATCGAAGCCGAGCGCGAGGCGCGGCGCGAGCTCTGCGAGCGTCGCGTCGGCGCGTGCGCCGCCCGTCGTGCTGTCGACGATCAGTCCGACGCGGTGGCCGCGATCCGCTTGCCCGCGCACCAGGTCGACCACGTGGCGGAACAGGCCGCCGAGCGGCGCGCGCAGGATGTGCAGAATCTTCAGGCTTCGTCCGGCGGGCGAAGGCTCGCTCGGATCAGGCGCGGCCGGTCGCGGCGCCATCGCGAGCGCCGATGAAGCCGGCTGCGCATTGCCCATGTACGAAGTCCCTAAACCGCGTCGCGAACAGTTAAGGACGGATTAAGAACCCCGGAGGTTAAAAAAGCTTCACGGCCTGCAAAGCCAAGCGCGGCGCAGCCTTAACGGGATGTCAACCCTAATCGTTAGTAATCATCGCCGCCGTGGCAGCGGGTCGGTAGGAGTCGAAAATGAGCGTAGCGTCACAGCCCTCCCGGCTTTCGAGTGGAGTGCGGCCGGTTGACGACGAGTTGGACCTTGCCGCTCTCGGCACGGCGCTTTGGCTGAACAAACGCGCCATTCTGCTCGCTGCCGGTCTTGTCGCGCTGTTCACGCTCGTCGTCGTCCAGCTGATCACGCCCAAATACTTCTCGGAGTCGCGCGTCCTCATCGAGCAGCACGACAACGTCTACATGCGTCCGGACGCCGACAAGGACATCAACAACGGCACCGAAGTCGACGAGCAGGCGGTCACCAGCCAGGCCCAGATCATCATGTCGCGCGACCTTGCGCTCGAGGTGATCAAGAAGCTCAAGCTCAACGAGCTTCCCGAATTCGATCCGGCCTTGGGCGGCATCTCGCCGGTCAGGGCGATCCTCGGTCTCCTCGGCCTCATCAGAAATCCGATGAGCATGACGCCCGAGGAGCGCGTGCTCGAATCCTATTACGACCGGCTCACAGTTTCGCCGGTCGAGAAGTCGCGTGTCATCACGATCGACTTTTTGTCCCAGGACCCGGAGCTTGCGGCCCGCGTCGCCAACGCGATCGCGGAAGCCTATCTGGAGCGCCAGCGCGCGGCGAAGCAGGACCAGGCCAAGACCGCGGCCGGTTATCTGTCCGGCCAGATCGACACCCTGCGCAAGAGGGTCGCCGAGGCCGACGCCAAGGTGGAAGCATTCCGCGCCAAGACCAATCTCCTCGTCGGCACCAACAACACCACGCTGTCGGCGCAGCAGCTTGGCGATTTCAACGGGCAACTGGCTGCGACGCGTGCACAGAAGGCGGACGCCGAGGCGAAGGCCAAGATGATCCGGGATATGCTGCGCTCCGGCCAGACTCTCGAATCCTCCGACATTCTCAACTCGGAGCTTTTTCGCCGTCTCGCCGAGCAGCGCGTGACGCTCCGCGCCCAGCTTGCCGAGCAGTCCTCGACCCTGCTCGACGGCCACCCCCGCATCAAGGAATTGCGTGCGCAGATTGCCGATCTCGATCATCAGATCAACGACGAGGCGGCGAGAATAGCGCGCTCGCTCGAAAACGATGCCAAGCTCGCCGATGCGCGGATGGACGCGCAATTGGCGGCGCTCGACCAGCTCAAGGGCCAGGCGGCGGCGACCAACGAGCAGGACGTGCAATTGCGCTCGCTCGAAATGGACGCCAAATCGCAGCGCGATCTGCTCGAATCCTATCTCGGCAAATATCGCGAGGCGACGGCGCGCGATACGCTCAATTCCGCTCCGGCCGACGCGCGCATCATCTCGCGCGCGACGGTGTCGAACATTCCGTTCTATCCGAAGAAGCTGCCGACGGTGCTGATCGCCACGTTCACCACGCTGGTGCTGGGCGCCGGCTATATCGTGACCAAGGAACTGTTGTCCGGGCCGGCTGACGTCGTTCGCGCGCGCCAACCCAGGCCCCCCGCCATCGACGGACTTTCGTGGAAATTAGGGTCGAGCCTGGCATCCCGTTTTGGGTTTGGCTCTCGCCCGGCGGCGGAGGTTGCCGCAGCGAACGAGTTGGAGCCGCGAATGCCGGCGGCGGTCCGCGAGCCGGCGCCGAAGGAAACATCGCATATTGTCAACGTGCCGATCAGCACGATTGAGGACGTGGCTTACGATCTGCGCGCGGCCGGCGGCGCCGGCGCCAGGGTCGCCGTCTTCGGCGCCACACCGGGACCGGAGGCGGGCAGGGCCGCGCTGCGGCTTGCGCGCCTGCTTGCCGAAGATGCGCGCGTCGTGCTTGTCGGTCTCGGCGCCGCGGACGCGGCAATCAAGGCCGCATCGGACGATCCCTACGCCGGCGGGCTCGCGGAACTCACCGACGGTACGGCGTCGTTCCGCGACATCATCACCAAGGACTGGCAGACGCGGCTGCATCTCATCTCGTCGGGCCGCGTGCTTACCGATCGCCGCACGATCCTCTCCGCGCCCGGGATGGAGACCAATCTGCTGGCGCTAGCGCGCAGCTACGACCATGTCGTTTTTGATGCGGGCGCGGCCAGCGGTTCCAATCTTCGCGATATCGGCGAGATCGCGCCGTATGCCATCCTCGTCGCCGGGACGACGGCGAACGCCGCCACGGCCGCGGCGCGCGAGCATCTGTTCGCCGCCGGGTTCGACGACGTGATCGTCATGATCGGCACGCACGCCGCCGGTGCGGCGGCAACGGCGGCGGCCGCATGACCGGTTCCCGATGCCGCTGAAGCAGCGGAGTCGCGAAGCCGGCAAAGGATTATCAACGAACGGCTGGGATAGTTCCCGTAAAGGGAAAGCCCGTGGCGAGCTTCAGACAAACGATCATCCGCGGCGGCTTGGAGTCGCTCTTCTTCACCGGCGCGCACGTGGTGCTCAAGCCCTTCGTCGTCGGCGTCGGCGCGATTCTGACCATGCATCACGTGCGGCCGGCGCGGCGCGACCGGTTTCAGCCGAACCGGATGCTCGAAGTGACGCCGGAATTCCTCGGCCGCGTGATCCGCAGTCTGCGCCGCTCGCGCATTGACATCGTCAGCCTCGATGAAATGCACCGGCGCATGACCGAGGCCGACTTTTCGCGCCGCTTCGTCTGCCTGACCTTCGATGATGGCTATCGCGACATCAAGCAATGGGCTTATCCGATCCTCAAACAGGCCGAGGTGCCGTTCGCCATCTATGTGCCGACGAGCTTTCCCGACCGCCTCGGCGATTTGTGGTGGCTGACGCTCGAAGCGGTGATTGCCCGCAACATTCACGTCAGGATCGAGATCGACGGCCGCAATCGCATTTTCGACTGCGCGGCGGTCGCCGAAAAGCGCGCGCTGTTCGATGAGCTCTATTGGTGGCTGCGCTCGCTGCCGACCGAGATGCAGATGCGCGACGCGGTCAAGAATCTAGCGGCCTGTTACGGCATCGACGCCGCGGCCATCTGCCGGGAGCACTGCATGGACTGGCCCGAACTCGCCGAGCTCGCGGCCGATCCGCTCGTGACCATCGGCGCGCACACGGTGAGCCATCCGATGCTGGCGAAGCTCACGCAGGAAAAGGTGCGCGCGGAAATCGACCTCAGCCGATCGGTCATCGAGGCCGCGTTGTCGCTGCGCCCGGAGCATCTGTCCTATCCGTTCGGCGACCGCTC
>DATJYT010000112.1:0-3542 GCA_035499475.1 Xanthobacteraceae bacterium
CAATACGCTGCGCGCCGCCGGCGCGCTGGTGGTGTGGACGGTGGGCCCCACCGATCGCATGCCGGCGCAATTGGCCGCCATCGCACCAACGGCCGAAGTCGGCACGCCCTTCACGCTGCCTGCCCGCCGCGGCAAACCCGGAGAGGTTCATGTCGGCTGGGCGATATTGAAGCCGCAGCCGAACTAAATCACCGCGCGAATCAGCCGCCCGACCTTGTCGAAGATCTCGCCGATTTGCGCCTCGCTGACGATGAGCGGCGGGGTGAGCGCCAGCGTGTCGCCGGTGATGCGCACCATGATGCCTTCATCGCGGAAGCCGCGCTCCATGGCTTCATAGGCGCGCAGGCCGTAAGCGCCGGGCCGCGAGGCGAGATCGATGCCGGCGGTGAGCCCGACGGTGCGGATGTCGAGCACGCCGGGCAGGTCTTTGAGAGTCATGGCGGCATCGGCCCATGCCGGCTCAAGTTTCCGGGCCCGCTCGAACAGTTTCTCGTCGCGATAAAGATCAAGCGTCGCGAGACCGGCGGCGCAGGCGAGCGGATGCGCCGAATAGGTGTAGCCGTGGAACAGTTCGACGACGTGCTCGGGGCCTTGCATGAAGGCGTCGTAAATGCCCTCGCGCACGATGACGCCGCCCATCGGCACCGCGCCGGACGTAATACCTTTGGCGAAGGTGATCATGTCGGGCGTGACGCCATAGCGCTCGGCCGCGAAAGCGTGGCCGAGGCGGCCGAACGCCGTGATCACCTCGTCGAAGATCAGCAGGATGCCGTGGCGGTCGCAGATGGCGCGCAGCTTCGCCAGATATCCCTTCGGCGCCGGCAGCACGCCGGTCGAGCCGGCCATCGGCTCGACGATGACGGCGGCGATGGTGGAGGCGTCGTGCAGCGCGACGATGCGTTCGAGATCATCGGCCAGGTGCGCGCCCCAGTCCGGCTCGCCCTTGGTGAAAGCCTGATGCTCGCGGTTATAGGTCGCCGGCAGATGATCGACGCCGGCCAGCAGCGTGCCGAAGAATTTGCGGTTGGTGACGATGCCGCCGACCGAAATGCCGCCGAAGCCGACGCCGTGATAGCCGCGCTCGCGGCCGATGAGGCGGGTGCGCGCGCCCTGCCCGCGCACGTTATGATAAGCGAGCGCGATCTTGAGCGCGGTGTCGACCGCCTCGGAACCCGAATTGCAGAAGAACACGCGGTCGAGATCAGCCGGCGCCAGCGCCGCAACGCGGCTTGCGAGCTCGAACGCCTTGGGATGAGCGAACTGGAATGCCGGGGAATAATCGAGTTCCTCGGCCTGCTGCTGGATCGCGGCGACGATCGGATCGCGATTGTGACCGGCATTGGTGCACCACAGGCCCGCGGTGCCGTCGAGCACGACCCGCCCGTCGGTCGTGAAATAGTGCATGTCCTTTGCCCGCGCGATCAGCCGCGGGGCGCGCTTGAAGGCGCGGTTCGGGGTGAACGGCAGCCAAAAGGATTCAAGATCGTTGGGCCGCCGCGCCGCCGTCTCATCGGAGGTCAAGGTCATGACGACATCATCGCGCGGATTCTTCGCCGTCACGATAGCAAAGCGGCGTCGATGAGTCCCCTCGGCCGGACGGCAGCGATCAATGACTGTTCGGGCCGGGTCCTCTGCCGCGGCCGAGCGTCTGCCCAGGCTGCTCGCCGAAAGTTCGCTGGTAGTCCCGCGCGAAACGGCCGATGTCGGCAAAACCGCAGGCGGCGGCAACCGCCGCGACCGTGGCGGCGGCGTCCGGATGGCGCAATAGTTTATAGGCGTGGTTCAACCGCACCTTATTGGCGAATTCCATGAGCGAGAAACCGCGGAATCTCTTGAATGAGCGGAGCAGACTGAGAGCGCTCGCCCCCGTGATGTCGGTGAGAGTCTCCAGAGTCATCGGCCGATCCGGGTTCGCTTCTAGATATTCCTCCGCGCAGCGAAGTTGCCAAAGCGCCGTGTCCGGCGACGGCTGCTCCAGCAGATGACTGTAGTTGTGCCGATTGGCTTTTAGAAACATGACGATGAGCATCTGCTCGAATTCCGTCAGCACCAGCTTGGGCAGTGGCGCGGCGCGCGTGCTCAACTGATGAACCAGAAACAGAAAATGATCGCGCAGCGCCTTGGCGGTCGGCTGCGCGTAATTCTGCACCGGATGGAATTCGATCGGACCGCCCGGAACATCCCCGGCGATGGCGGCGAGCTTGCTCATCAGGGCGGCCGTACTCACCTTCAGAACCATGCGCTCACAGTCATCGCAGTTGGTGATGCGAAGCGTTGCGCCGGGGGAGATCACCACGCCGCAATCGGGGCCGATGTCGACCGGCGTGCCGTTGACCAGCGTTTCGTTGCTGCCCTTCGTCGTGAATATCTGCGACGCGAAATCGGTTTCCGGAAACTCCATGCGCAGCATGGCGCTGTATGCGCCGTAGTTCAATGCAATGTGCGGCAGTTCGCAGCCGTTGACGATGGCGCGAAGCTCTCTGTTGCGCCCGACAAGGTTCAGTTCCGGCTTGGCGTAAGCGTGCCCGAGCGCCGCCCGCGTCTCATCGAGGCTCGATGTCTTGATGAGCGAAAAACGATCGAGCGGCGGCGTTGACCTCATCTGCGATGTCACTTGCGCGTGCCGCCCCGTCCCGAGCGCAGCCGCGTGATGAACTCCCGCGGGGAATAACCGCGACTTCGCCTGAACGAGCGATAGAGGCTTAACGCGCTCACCCCGGAGACGTCGGCGAGCTCCTCCAGAGAGACCGCCCGATGCGCGTTCGCCTCCAGATACTCTTCCGCCTGCTTCACCTGCCAGGAAGCGACGTCCGACCCGGCCGCGCGCAGCAAATGGCTGTGATTATGCCGGTGGGCGTAGAGAAACATCACCACAAGCAATTCCTCGAACTCGGCCAGCACTCGTTGCGGAACCGGCCCCGCCGACGCGCTCACCATTTCGACCAGAAACAGGAAATTATTGCGCAGCGCCCTTGCCGCCGGATGTCCGTCATCCGGTATCGGGTAAAATTTCAATGGAGCGGCGATCGGCTGCCCCGTGATGGCGGCGAGCTTGGCGGCCAGGGCCTGCGGCTTTATCAGCAGCAGCAGCGTTTCGTAGTTGGCGGCCAGCGTCACGCCGAATTTCATGCGCGGCGACACGACGACGCCCCGGCCGGGGCGCAGCGGACCGGCATGATGATCGACGGACGCTTCTCCGCGTCCGCGAATCGGGAATGTTTGCATCACGATGTTGCTGTCGGGATAAGCCAGCCTCACGCCGACGCCATATCGGGTGTTGCCGAGCCCGATCGAATTCATCGGATAGTAATTGAGCGTGGTGTCAACATGCCTGGTCCGAGCGGCCAGATGCACGATCGGCTTGGCATAAACCCGCTCGAGCGCGACGCACATTTCTTCGGCATTCTGCGTCCGAACGAGCGGAAAGCGGTCGAGTGAGCGGGCCGTCATTGCCATTACGTGCTTCCCAACGGCGAGCGCAGCCGCGCGAGAAACCGCGACGGTGAATAGCCGCGCGTGCGCCTGAACGCCTGAAACAGGCT
>DATJYT010000113.1:0-2134 GCA_035499475.1 Xanthobacteraceae bacterium
AGGGACGGGTCGCAGTCTTCGTCGGCTCGTCGGCCCTCGGACAGGGCCTCGAAACCATATTTGCGCAGATCGCAGCCGACACGCTCGAAACGCCGATGCAAAACATCAAGGGCGTCTTTCACGGTTCCACGATTTACGGGACTGAGGGCTACGGCTCTTACGCGTCGCGTTCGACGGTCATGGGCGGCTCGGCCGTCGTCGCCGCGGCCAAGGCGTTGCGGCGACGCATCAGCGAACTGGCTGCCGCAAAGCTCGCATGCCAGCCGGCCGATGTCGTGCTCGACGGACTGGACACGGTCAGCGCCAACGGCCAAGTCGTCCGCTTGCGCGACGTGATGGCCGATCACCCGGACGACGTGCTCGCGGTGAGGGACACGTTCGCAAGCCGGTCACGGACCTACAGTTACGGCACGCATGCCGCTCACGTCGCGATTGATGCGGAAACCGGTGAAGTCGAAGTGCTCGATTATGTCGCGGTCGAAGACGTCGGCCGCATCATCAATCCGCAGACGCTGCACAGCCAAGCTCACGGCGCGATCATCCAGGGGCTCGGCGGCACGCTGATCGAGGAACTGGCTTACGATGCCGAAGGTCAACTTATCGCCGGCTCGCTGATGGACTACGGCCTGCCGGTGGCGACGCGGTTTCCGAAAGTCAAAGTGATTGCCACCGAGGACTGGCCGTCGCCGCTCAATCCGCTCGGCGCCAAAGGCGCCGGCGAGGGCGGCATTGTTCCGGTGGCCGGTGTCATTGCCAATGCCATCGCCGCGGCGCTCGCTTCGTTCAACGCCGAGCCATTCACGCTGCCGCTGACGGCGCCTCGCGTCTGGGCGATGATGCGCGAGGACAAGCTGCCGCGGCGCCGCGCAGAGCGCCAGACCGGTTAAGCGCTATTCGCTCATCTCGTTATGAGCGCGCTTGATCACCGCGCTCCACCTGTCGCGTTCGCCGGCCAGGAAGGTACCGAAATCGCCCGGCGAGCCAATCCGTGGTGCAACCGCCATGTGGTCGAGCGCGGCGCGGACGTTATCGCTTTCGAGCGCCTGCCTGATCACGGCATTGAGTTTTTCGACGATCACCAGCGGCGTTCCGGCCGGCGCAGCGACGCCGGTGAAGGACACTGAAACGAAGTCGGGCACACCGGCCTCGATCATGGTCGGCAAATTGGGCTGCTGCGGGATGCGCTTTTCGCTGGTCACGGCGAGGCCGCGGACGCTGCCGTTTTCTACCGCCGGCAGCCCAGCTTCCGCACTGTCGAAACAAATCTGCACTTCATTGCTCATCACGGCCTGGGTCGCGAGCCCGCCGCTCTTGTAGGGCACGTGGACAAGATCGAGGCCGAGCCGCTGCTTGAACATTTCGCCGATCAGGTGCAACGGCGTCCCGATGCCGGCCGAGGAATAATTCAGCTTGCCCGGATTCTTCTCGGCGTAGTCGATCACCTCCTGCACCGATTTGAGGCCGGACCCGATATTGGTGATCAGGATGTTGGGCGTGATGCCGAGATTGATGATCGGCGCAAAGGCTTTGGCCGGATCGTAGCCGGCGTTCTTGTAGAGCAACGGCGAGATCACGAGGTTCGCGGTATTGCCGAGAAGAAGCGAATAGCCGTCGGGGACGCTCTCGGCGACGGCGCGCGCGCCAACGATGCCGCCGGCGCCCGGACGATTCTCGACGTAGACGGCTTGGCCGAGGGTCGGCGAGACGGCGTTGGCGATGAGGCGGGCCATGACGTCGGCCGGACCGCCGGGCGCGAAGGCGACCACAAGCTTGATCGGCTTCGTTGGATAAGCCTCGGCCGCCGCGCCATCGCTGACCGAGAGCACGAAACAAAGCAAGGCCGCTAAAATGGCAGCCGACCAAATCCGCAACGCGGCAATTTCCAATTTCAAGCCGTGCCCCACACTTCTTGCGCCGTTTCGACGACAAGCTTGAGCTTCGCGACCTCGTCGGCAACCGTCATGGCGTTGCCGCCGATGCCGCTGGAGAAGCCGCATTGCGGCGACAGCGCCAGCTGTTCGAGCGGTGCGTAGCGGCTTGCTTCGTCGATGCGGCGCTTGAGTTCGTCCTTGGTCTCCATCTTAGGGCTCTTGGTGGTGACAAGGCCGAGCACCGCGATCTTTCCCTTGGGCAA
>DATJYT010000114.1:0-16093 GCA_035499475.1 Xanthobacteraceae bacterium
GCGTGCCAATAGGTCGCCGTGTTGATGGCGATCACCGGCTTGCCAAGCCACAGCTCGGCTGCCGCGGCAAGCCGGACCATGCTGAGATTGGTTCCGGTTTGGATCAGCGCATCGACGTCGCGGCCGTCACCGTTGAGCGCGACCAGCTTGTCGCGCAGCACCTCGGGCGTGACTTCGGCGATCGCCGTCCACTTCTTGCAGGCAAGGTACATATCGCGCACCACCTCGAACCCGGATTCGGTGAAGTAGCGCCGCACCTCGGCATTGGCGACCGGATAATACGGCGTGATGAATGCAATGCGCTTGATGCCGCCGTAAGCCTTGAGCGCCGCGGTGCACGAATGCGATCCGATGCTGATGCCGACGCCCGCCTCGCGCTCGACCCTGGCCTGAAACGCGTCGGCGCCGGCGGCGCCGCCGTAGAACGTCACTGCCGACATGCCCATGACCAGATAGTCCGGCTCGCAGGTCATGGCACTGCGCACGGCGTCCAGCACGTTCTCGCCGATGAGCTGGATGCCCGCCATGAAAGTCTCATTGCTGACGGCGTCCGTGTTCGGCGTGAATATGCCGCGATAATGATTGGTGACGCCGACCGGCCGCATCATCTCGAAATCGGGCTGGACGATGGTGTTGGTGGAGGGGCCGATGACACCGAACTTGCGCCGCCACCCGAGTACATCCCGCATCGCCGCACTGCTCCCCAAGCCGTCACCCGATAAAGCCGTTATGCGCAAGTGTGCGAGGGCGCGGCGCGATACGTCAAGTTCCGGGGCCGCCGGCAGGCCGTCGCAAGCTCGTACTAGGCGCCCGTCCGATACCGCTCTTCACGCTCCCAATAATCAGGAAAGCCGACGACTTTCTGCAGTTCGGCAAACGTAACGGCCGGCGGCGGCGCGCTGTCGGTCTCGGGCTTCAGCGCCGCGAGGCTTGCCTGCATCGCCGCGATCGCCGACGTCAGCAGCAGCACCGGATAGAGCGCGAGCTTGTAGCCGATTTCCTGTAATTGCGCCGGCGGCAGGATCGGCGTCTTGCCGCCGGCGACCATGTTGGCCATGCAGGGCTTGCGCATCGCCGCACAGAACTTTCGCATCTCGTCTTCATCGACGGGCGCTTCGAGAAAGATGATGTCGGCGCCCTCGGCCTCGAAATCGCGGCAGCGCTCGAGCGCGGCGTCAAAACCTTCGACCGCGCGGGCGTCGGTGCGCGCCATGATCAGGATGTCGGCATCGGCCTTGGCGTCCACCGCGGCGCGAATTTTCAATCGCGCCTCCTGGCGCGAGATAACGTCCTTGCCGCGGGTGTGGCCACATTTTTTCGGGCTGACCTGATCCTCGATCATGACCGCGGCGGCGCCGGCGCGCGCGTAGTCGATCACAGTGCGCTGCACGTTGAGCGCATTGCCATAGCCGGTGTCGCCGTCGCCGATCAGCGGAATGTTGGCCGCGGCGTTGCAGCAATTGCGCAGGCTGTCGAGCATTTCGGCAAACGAGATGAGGCCGGTATCGGGCAGCCCAAGCCGCGCCGCCGACACCGCAAAGCCGCTCATGAACGTGACCTTGAAGCCGGCATCGGCCACGAGCTTCGCCGACAGCGCGTCGAAGCAGCCGGGCATGATCTGCAAGCCGGGCTCGGCCAGAAGGCTTCGAAGTTTCTGGGCTGGCGTCACGGCACGACTCAATCAAACCTCATCCCGCAGAAAGGCAAAATCGCAACCCTCGTCGGCACCGAGGATTTGCTCGGCGAACAGTTTAGCATAGCCGCGCGCGGGAATTTTCGCCGGCGGCGGCGCTGTGGCGGCGCGTTTTTTCAATTCCGCGTCGTCGACCATCAACTCGATGCGACGCTGTTTCACCGACAGCCGGATGCGGTCGCCGTTGCGCACCAGGCCGAGCGGACCGCCCGATGCCGCGTCGGGCGTCACGTGCAGCACGATCGTGCCGAATGCGGTGCCGCTCATGCGCGCGTCGGAGACGCGGATCACGTCTTTGACGCCGCGCTGCGCGAGCTTTTTTGGGATCGGCAGATAGCCCGCCTCCGGCATGCAGTCGGGCGCGTGCGGCCCGGCATTCTGCAGCACCATGATGTCGTCGGGCGTGACGTCGAGCGCCGGGTCGTCGACCCGCGCTGCAAGATCGGCGAGCGAAGAGAACACGACGGCGCGGCCTTCGTGCTCGAACAACTTGGCGTCAGCGGCCGAGCGCTTGAGGATCGCGCCCTTCGGCGCGAGGTTGCCGAACAGCGCGACCAGGCCGCCTTCCGGCTCGAGCGGCTTCGCGAGCGGCGCGATGATCACGCGGTCGACGTAACTTTCGCCGTCTTCGGCGAGCCGCTCGCCGAGCGTCTCGCCGGTCACCGTCATGCAGTCGAGATGCAGAAGCGGTTTCAACTCGCGCAACAGCGCGCCCATGGCACCGGCGGCATAGAAGTCCTCCATGTAGCCATTGCCGACCGGCTTGAGATTGACCAGGACGGGCGTGGAGTCCGACAGCGTGTTGAGCTGTTCGAGCGAGACCTTGACGCCGGCGCGGCCGGCGATCGCCGTGAGATGGATCACCGCATTGGTCGAACCGCCGAGCGCGAGCAGCACGCGCAGCGCGTTCTCGATCGACTTCGCGTTGACGAGCCGCGACGGCGTGTGCGGCGAGCCGATGAGCTTGACCGCGGCCGCACCCGTTGCCTCGGCGGCACGCAACCGGTCGGCGTGAACCGCAGGAATTGCCGCAGTGCCGGGCAGGCTCATGCCGAGCGCTTCGGCGAGGCACGCCATGGTCGAGGCGGTGCCCATCACCGCGCAGGTGCCGGCGGTCACCGCGAGCTGGCCTTCGACCGCAGAGATTTCTTCGGCATCGATGTCGCCGGCGCGATAGCGCGCCCAGAAGCGGCGGCAATCGGTGCAGGCGCCGAGCCGCTCGCCGCGGTGCCGCCCGGTCATCATGGGCCCGGCGACCAGCGCGATGGCGGGCCGATCGGCGGAGACAGCGCCCATGAGTTGCGCCGGCACCGTCTTGTCGCAGCCGCCCATGAGCACCACCGCATCCATCGGCTGCGCGCGGATCATCTCCTCGGTGTCGATCGCCATCAGGTTGCGGAATTTGAGGCTGGTGGGGCTGAGAAAAACTTCGCCGAGCGAGATGGTCGGAAATTCGAGCGGCAGCGCGCCGGCCGCAAGCACGCCGCGCTTCACGGCGGCCAGGAGCTCGGGAAAATGCCGGTGGCAATTGTTGAAGTCCGAGCCCGTATAGGCGATGCCCACCACCGGCTTGTCGAGAAAAGCCCGCGAATAGCCCATCGATTGCGCAAACGAACGCCGCAGATAGCGCGAGAAATCCTTATCGCCGTAGTTGGTGAGCCCGTCGCCGAGGCCGATGTCGCGTTGAGTCATTGTAGACGTGGGGCCGTTTTGTGCTGGTTCATCGTCTCATTCGAAATCGGGACAAGGCTAGATCAAAGCGCATCGCGCAAGGCAAGGGATTATCGCCCGTTCGGCGGCTGTGAATAGGATTGATAATAATCAATGCTGCGCGACGAATTTACTCCCCATAAAGTCTCGACAAGCATGCTGGAACACCTCTAAAAAGGGATTTCCGGCCGGGGACAGGCCGCGGCGGGAGGCGGGAAAGTCCATGGATTACAGTGGTTACTTCACCGATGCGTTGGCGCGGTTGCGGTCCGAGCGGCGTTATCGGGTATTCGCCGATCTCGAACGCATCGCTGGACGTTTTCCGCACGCCGTGTGGCATTCGCCGGAGGGCGCGCGCAACGTCGTGATCTGGTGCTCGAACGATTATCTCGGCATGGGCCAGCACCCCAAGGTGATCGGCGCCATGGTGGAGACCGCGACCCGCATGGGCACCGGCGCCGGCGGCACCCGCAACATCGCCGGCAACAATCATCCACTGGTTGAGCTCGAGCGCGAGCTCGCCGACTTGCATCGCAAGGAAGCCGCCCTGGTCTTCACCTCGGGCTATGTCTCGAACGAGACCGGCATTTCCACACTCGCCAAGCTGATGCCGAACTGCCTGATCCTATCGGACGCCTGGAACCACAATTCGATGATCGAGGGCGTGCGCCAGGCGTCTTGCGAAAAGCAGATCTTCCGCCACAACGACATGGCGCACCTCGAAGCGCTGCTGGCGGCCGCCGAGCCGGACCGGCCGAAGCTGATCGTGTTCGAGAGCCTTTATTCGATGGATGGCGATGTCGCGCCGGTTCGCGAGATTTGCGATCTCGCGGCGCGCTATGGCGCGATGACCTATGTGGACGAGGTTCACGCGGTGGGCATGTACGGTCCGCGCGGCGGCGGCATCACCGAACGCGACAATGTTCTCGACCGTATCGACGTCGTCGAAGGCACGCTCGCCAAGGCGTTCGGCTGTCTCGGCGGCTATATCGCCGGCTCGTCGGCGCTGATCGATTCAGTGCGCTCCTACGCGCCGGGCTTCATCTTCACCACGGCGCTGCCGCCGTCGGTCTGCGCCGCCGCGACTGCTGCGATCCGACACTTGAAGTCGTCGCAATGGGAGCGCGAGCGCCACCAGGATCGAGCCGCGCGCACCAAGGCGGTGCTGACCGCCGCGCGGCTGCCGGTCATGACCAGTCCGACGCACATCGTTCCCGTCTATGTCGGCGATCCCGAGCGCTGCAAGCAGGCGAGCGATCTCCTGCTCTCGGATCACGGCATCTACATCCAGCCGATCAATTATCCGACGGTGCCGAAGGGAACGGAGCGTCTGCGCATCACGCCGAGTCCCTATCACGATGACGGCCTGATCGACGCGCTGGCCGAAGCTCTCGTCGACGTGTGGCAGCGCCTCCAACTGCCGCTCAAGCCGCAGGCGCTGGCGGCGGAATAGTTTTTCCTCTCCCCGAACGGGAGAGGCTAAAGCGTCTCATTCTTTTTCCCTGCCGCGCGGCGCGCGCCGATCGCCACCGAGAAGGAGACGACGAGAAAGCGCGCGAGGTGATGTGCGCCGACATAGACCGGGTCGAGATGGAGCGCCAAAGCGAGCACCATCATCGTGTCCTGTGCACCCGGCGCGAAGGCAATGGCGACATTGGCGATCGGAAACGGGAAGAAATACACGATGATGGCGATGAACACTGAGGCGACGCCCATCGACACCGCGAATGAGCCGAGCGCGGCACCGAGATAGCCGGCGAGCATACGGATCGTCGTATTGGCGAAGCGCGAGCCGACGACGGCGCCAAGGGTGATCACGGCGGCCGAACCGATCCACCACGGCAGCACGGCGTGAACGTAGCCGGTGCCGTGCAGGATGCCGGAACCGGTGAGTGCGCCGAACATCAGTCCGCCGGGAAACCGCAGCCGCAGAAACGCCAACGCCAGCAGCGTCGATACCACGGCAAGCAGAATCATCTCGCCGAGCACGGCTTCGCCGGACGGCCCGCGCACCGTCGGGATCGCCGGAATCGCCAAGCCGAACAGCGCGAGGCCGTTGGGCAGGCCGAGGACCAGGAGCAGCACGCGCACCGTCTGCACGATGGCTATGGCGCGCAAGTCGCCGCCCAGTTCCGTCGACAGCGAGATCACCTGTGCCATGGCGCCGGGGCTGGCGCCGAGCAGCGCCGACACCGGATCCCAGTTGTGCACCACGCGCAGGTAGCTCGCGGTCGCAACGATGATGGCGATGGAGCAGATCATCATCAGCGCGATGCTCACCGGCCAGGTCACGACGCCGTGCAGCGTCTCTGGCGTTACCACTGCGCCAAGCAGGATGCCGACCACGACAGAGCAGATTCGTGCGAGCGCCAGCGGCAGCTTGACTGGCCGTCCCATCAGGCCGGCGGTCGCAACGGCGAGCACCGAGCCCGAGACAAGGCCGGCGGGAAGACCCAGAGAGGTGAACGCAATCCCGCCCGCGAGCGCGATCAAAAGCGTCTCGCCGGCTTCGATCAGCGTTCGCCGCGGCGGCAGGGGAAGGAGCATCGACCTGCCATGAATGCCCGCTGTGCCTCGCGCCGTCAAATGATGCTGACGCGCGGCACACATCGCGGCATAAACCATGGCGTTACGGACACGCCTCCGCGCCAGCGCGGCCCGATAGACACTCCGCCCAAACTATGGTGACGTGTAGCAAATAAAGAGCGTTGCTGACCCAAGACGCCGTGCGTTGACGCAAGGGAAGGTCATGCTGCAAGGCTGGGTCGTTGTCTTAATCGCGCTCGCCTATATCGGGTTTTTGTTCCTGGTCGCGAGCTACGGCGACCGCATGCGCGATCTTGCCCGCGGCACCACTTCGCGGCTCTTGATCTATCCGCTGTCGCTGGCGATCTATTGCACCTCATGGACGTTCTTCGGCTCGGTCGGTCTCGCCTCGCGCGGCGGCTTTGACTTCCTCGCCATCTATATCGGCCCGATGCTGATGGTGGGGCTCGCCTATCCGCTCATCATCCGTATCGTGCGGCTCGCCAAGGGGCAAAACATCACCTCGATCGCCGATTTGATCGCGGCGCGTTATGGCAAGAGCCAAGCCGTCGCGGCGACGGTGGCGTTCATCGCCATCATCGGCATGATCCCCTACATCGCCCTGCAACTCAAAGCGGTAGCGTCGTCGGTCGGCACCATCATGGCCGAGACGTCGACATCGGCGGCACCGCCCATGCTTGGCGACAGCGCGCTGTTCGTCGCGCTGTTCATGGCCGCGTTCGCGGTGCTGTTCGGCACGCGCCACACCGACGCCACCGAGCATCAGGACGGCTTGATGCTCGCGGTCGCGACCGAGTCGATCGTCAAGCTCGTCGCGTTTCTCGCCGTCGGCGTATTCGTCACTTTTGTGATGTTCCCCGGGCCGTTTGTGCTGTTCCATCGTGCGCTCGAACAGCCGAACACCGCCGCGGTGTTGACCGATGCGCCGCCGCTGGCAAGATTTTGCGCCATGACGGTGCTGTCATTGTTCGCGATCGTGCTGCTACCGCGGCAATTCCACGTCACCGTCGTCGAAAATCACAGCGAGGCCGAGATCCGGCGCGCCGCATGGCTGTTCCCGCTCTACCTCGTGCTCATCAACCTGTTCGTGCTACCCATCGCCATGGCCGGGCTGCTGACGTTTCCGCCCGGGCGCATGGACAGCGATATGTTCGTGCTGGCGCTGCCGCTCGCCCACCATTCCAGCTTCATGACGCTGATCGCCTTTGTCGGCGGCCTCTCGGCCGCGACCGCCATGGTAATCGTTGAATCGGTCGCGCTCGCCATCATGGTATCGAACGACATCGTCATGCCTTTGGTGCTCAAGCGCCGCGCCACGCTGGGGGTGCAGCCGACCGATGCTGGCGCGCAGCTTCTGACCACCCGGCGTATCGCCATCTTCGTGATCCTGCTGCTTGCCTACATCTATTATCGCTCAGCCGGCGAAGCGCAGCTTGCCGCGATCGGCCTTCTCTCCATGGCGGCGGTCGCGCAGTTCGCGCCGGCATTGTTCGGCGGCCTGATTTGGCGGCGCGGCACGGCGCGCGGCGCCATCGCCGGCATGAGCGCAGGCATCCTGGTCTGGGGCTACACGCTGCTGCTGCCGAGCATTTCCGACGCCGGTATCGTCGGCGCCGGGATTTTGACCGAAGGGCCGTGGGGCATCGGCTTGCTGCGGCCGCAGGCGCTGTTCGGTTTCGATCTGCTGCCGCTCGTTCACGGTGTGATGTTCAGCCTCGCAGCCAACATCGCCTGCTACATCGGCTTTTCGCTGGGCCGCCGCCCGAGCGCGATCGAACGCGTGCAGGCCGACGTTTTCGTGCCTTCGACGCTGACACCGATCCTGGTGCCGATGGCGCCGGGCTTCCGGCTGCGGCGCGCCTCCGTCACCGTCGAGGAATTGATCACGACTGTTGCCCGCTATCTTGGCGAGGAGCGCACGCGCGAATCCTTTGAAAGCTTCGCGTCGTCGCGTCGTATCAGCCTCGCACCGCAAGCCGGGGCCGACTTCGAGCTCCTGCAATACGGCGAATATCTGCTGGCCTCCGCGATCGGCGCCGCGTCGTCGCGGCTTGTGCTGTCATTGCTGTTGCGCAAACGCACGGTCTCGACCAAGGCCGCACTCAAGCTGCTCGACGACGCCAACGCGGCGATCCATTACAACCGCGAGATCTTGCAGACCGCGCTCGATCACGTCCGCCAGGGCATCGCGGTTTTCGACAAGGACCTCAATCTCGTTTGCTGGAACAGCCAGTTCGGCGAAATCTTCGATCTGCCGCACGGCCTGACCCGCATCGGCATCACGCTCGAAGAGATTCTCCGCTTCATCGCCCAGCACGATAGGGCCGAACAGAAGGATATCGACGCCACGATCGCAGAGCGCATCGCCAAATACACAGACGAAGTCGAGCCATTCCTGGAACGCTTCACCGAGCGCGGCCTGGTAATCGAGGTCCGCGCCAACCGCATGCCCGACGGCGGCTTGGTGACGACATTCACCGACATCACGCCGAGCGTGAAGGCGGCCGAAGCGCTCGAGCGCGCCAATGCAACCTTGGAGCGCCGGGTGCGCGAGCGTACCAAGGAGCTCACAAGGCTCAATACCGAACTGGAACGCGCCAAGGCCGAAGCCGACGAGGCGAATGTTTCAAAGACGCGCTTTGTTGCCGCTGCGAGCCACGACATCCTGCAGCCGCTGAATGCCGCGCGCCTCTATGTGACCAGCCTGAGCGAGCGCCAGGGTTCCGGCGCGGATGGCGACTTGGTGCAGAACATCGACGCATCGCTCGAGGCGGTCGAAGAGATTTTCGCAGCCCTCCTCGATATTTCCCGTCTCGATACCGGCGCGATGAAGCCGGAACTGGCGGACTTCCGCATCGACGAATTGCTGCAACGGCTGGAAGTGGAATTCGCGCCGCTGGCGCGCGCCAAAGGCCTCGATCTGGTGTTCATGCCCTGCTCGCTCACCGTGCGTTCGGACCGGCGGCTGCTGCGGCGGCTGCTGCAAAACCTCGTTTCCAACGCCATCAAATACACGCCTGCGGGGAGCGTGCTGGTCGGCTGCCGGCGCCGCGGCGCGCGGCTGCGCATCGAGGTCTACGATACCGGCATCGGCATCCCGTATTCCAAGCGCCGGTCGGTGTTCAAGGAATTCCATCGACTCGACCAGGGTGCGCGGGCGGCTCGCGGCGTCGGCCTTGGCCTCTCGATCGTCGAGCGCATCGCCCGCGTGCTCGATTGTGAGGTAACTCTGAAGTCCCACGTCGGCCGCGGCTCGCGCTTTTCGGTCGAAGTGCCGTGCGGCCGCGGCGTTGCAGCCGCGGCGGATGTCCACGCCTTGCCACGCGCCGCCGGCGGCAGGCTTGTCGGAACCGCGGTGCTTTGCGTCGACAACGAGCGCGCTATTCTCGACGGCATGGAGCGGCTGCTTGGCGGCTGGGGCTGCCGGGTGTTGACGGCGGCCGGCCTCGCCGAAGCGCTGGCGGTCCTGGACGCCAGCGGTCTCGATCCGGACGGACTTCTGGTCGACTACCATCTCGACGGCGATAACGGCATTGCGACGATCGCGGAGTTGCGGCGGCGCTTGCGGCGCGACGTTCCCGCCATCCTGATCACCGCCGACCGCTCGGCGCATGTACGCGAGGAGGCGCAAGCGAGCGGCGTTCATCTCCTCAACAAGCCGATCAAGCCGGCGTCATTGCGCGCGCTCATCACGCAGTGGCGCGTGCAGCGCGTCGCGGCGGAATAGAGCGTCGCTCCATCGCCCTTTCAGGCGCACCTTATGATGACGGGGACTCGCGATGCGGCCATTGCCCCGCCTCGATGCGGCCGGCCGCGATCACCGCCTGGGTGCGGCTTTCGACGCCGAGCTTTTGCAGGATCGCGGAAACATGCGCCTTCACGGTCGCTTCCGAGACGCCGAGCTCGTAGGCGATCTGCTTGTTGAGGAGGCCTCCCGACAACATCATGAGAACGCGAACCTGCTGCGGCGTGAGGCTCGCAAGCCGCGCGATCATCGCCCTGGTTTCCGCGTCGGTATCGCGGGCGAGATCGACATCGGGCGGCGTCCAAACCTCGCCTTGCAGTACCCGCGCAATGGCTTGCCTCATGGCTTCGATGCCGAGCGTCTTTGGAATGAAGCCCGAAGCGCCGAACTCCATGCAGCGGCGGATCACGACGGGATCGTCGTTGGCCGAGACCACGACGATGGGCAGGCTCGGATACTGCGCGCGCAGATACATCAGGCCGGAAAAACCTCTCGCGCCGGGCATGCTCAAGTCGAGCAGGATCAGATCCAGATCGCCGTCGCGTTCGAGGAGTTCGGTAACCTCCTCGAATGTTCCGGCCTCACCGATGTCGGCACGACCGAACAGCCCGCTGACCGCCTCGCGCAAGGCACCGCGAAACAGCGGATGATCGTCGGCGATCAGCAGATGATGAACGTCCGCTTCGCTCAATGGCCCGTCCCAGTCGTCTTCGCGCTTGTTCACTGTTGATGTTACCGCCGCAGGCTGCGGCGGGTCCACTACGCCCGCAACCCATGAAGCCGAGACAGCGCGGTCGCGGTTCTGATCACTTCGCGCACGAACCGAGGAATTGCAGCATTACCTCGCGCTGGTGCGCCCGCGCGCGGTGCTCGGCGACGTAAATGCCTTGCCAGGTGCCAAGCCCCATGCGGCCGCCTGCGACCGGCACTTGCAGCGACACGCCGTTGACCATGGACTTGATGTGCGCCGGCATGTCGTCGGGCCCCTCCACGTCGTGGACCCAGCCGGCATTTGCGGGCGCGATGCGTTCGAGCGCGGTCACCAGATCGGTCTGCACGTCGGGATCGGCGTTCTCCTGGATCACCAGCGAGGCTGACGTGTGCTTGAGATAAAGCAGCACGATGCCATCCCGCGCTTTGGCGCTGTCGAGAAAGCGTGCGACATCGCCGGTGATGTCGACAAAGCCCTCCCCGGCCGTCTCCACTGTGAGCCGCGCGCTCACCAGCGTCTCCAGGCGCGCCGTGTGGATGGCTGATAAGTTCGCCAAGGCAAGACCTTTCAACGCCGGCGGCACTCAGCTCCTGTTCAGGAACTGCTGTTGCGCGCGGACGATTGCATCGACCAGGCGGTGCCACATGCGGCCGGCAAAGGCCACGGCGCGGCTGACATCGGCATCGTCGGGCAAGCGAAGCGTGACGCTGTTGTCGCCCGAAAGAGGCGCTTGCGCCATCGCGCCGGGCGGCAGCGGCAGGCCGTGCGAGAGGATGTCCTGCTTCAGCGCGGCGTTCTCGGTGCGCAGCCGCGCGATCTCGCTTTCCAGGACCGCGCGGTCGTCCGGCGCCGCTTGGCATGCCCAGCCGACGGTCCGCTGACTGCACAGCGAAACCGCGCCGGTCTGCGTGTCGAGCCGCACGAAGCCGCTTTCGACCTTGTTGAAGGTGTAGCGGGCATTGTCATTCGGCGGTGCGGCGTCGTCAGCGAAAGCCGTTGTGGTCAGGACTGAAAGAACGGCGATGGCGGCGGAAAATTTGCCCGTGATCATGTCCGTTACTCCCGCGTTGCGACCGGAACATCCTTCAACATTCTACAGATAACGGCTTTGCAGCGCACAATCGGCCCTCCGCGCCGGCCGCAGCAGAGCTGATATTTTCCGCTATTTCAAATACTTATGCGCTATCCGCGGTTTCTTGACTTGGCAGGACCCACTCAGTATGGTCCGCGCGGCTTTGGGGGGCGGGCGTGCCTCGATCGCTGCCACGCCGCGAGTGTCGAACAGATGAGCGACGCGCGCGAGAACGGCGACCGCGGCAAGGCACACACCGATGAAGCCGCTCTCTCCGCGAGACTCCGGCGGCTTGACGAAGGTCTCGGTCATGCACGCGAACGTGCAGACCCGGCATCGGGCGGCCCCCGGGAGGATCGGGCGACGACTGCATCCGGCTACGCGAAGGGCTTCCGGCTCTCAAGCGAACTCGTTGCAGGCGTGCTGGTGGGCGCCGGCCTCGGCTGGCTCATCGACCGCTGGCTCGGCACGTCGCCATGGGGGCTCATTGTATTTCTCTTGCTCGGCTTTGCCGCGGGCGTGCTCAACGTGATGCGTTCGGCAGGGATCGTAGCGAACCCGCGACAGAACCGGGATTGATAGTGCCGGAAATATTAGTGCCGACGGCGATGAGATCATGACGGTCGATCCGATCCACCAGTTCCAGATCACCAACCTGATGCCGATGGTGACCATCGGAGGTCAGCAGATCTCTTTCACCAATTCGGCGCTGTTCATGCTGATCATCGTCGGTGCGGTATCGCTGCTGTTCATCGGCGCCAGCGCGCCGGCCGCCCTGGTGCCCGGCCGGCTGCAATCGATTGCGGAAATCTCCTACGAGTTCGTGGCCAATACGGTGCGCAGCTCGGCCGGCACCGAAGGGATGAAATTCTTCCCCTTCGTGTTCACGCTGTTCATGTTCATCCTGTTCGCCAACGTGATCGGTCTGATCCCCTATTCGTTTACGGTGACGAGCCAGATCATCATCACCGCCTCTTTCGCGCTTCTGGTGTTCTTCATCGTCATTATCTACGGCTTCTGGCGCAACGGATTGCACTTCCTCAATCTGTTCGTGCCCAAGGGCGTGCCGATCTACATCCTGCCGGCCATCGTCGTCATTGAAATCCTGTCATTCCTGTCGCGGCCGATCTCGCACAGCGTGCGGCTGTTCGCCAACATGTTGGCCGGCCACATCACGCTCCAGGTCTTTGCCGGCTTTATCATCATGCTCGGCAGTCTCGGCGCCGTCGGCTGGCTCGGCGCGACGCTGCCGCTGGCGCTGGTGGTCATGCTCACGGCGCTCGAATTGCTCGTGGCATTTCTTCAGGCCTACGTGTTCGCCATCCTCACCTGCATCTATCTCAACGATGCGATACATCCGGGCCACTGACGCCCGGCCTTCAACCTCGAAAAGGAGCTTTGTCATGGATCCGACCGCCGCGAAATACATTGGTGCGGGCATCGCCTGTATCGGCATGGGCGGCGCCGGCGTCGGCGTCGGCATCATTTTCGGCAATTACCTGGCGGCGGCGCTGCGCAATCCGTCGGCGGCGCAGGGCCAGTTCGGCAACCTGATCTTCGGGTTCGCCATCACCGAGGCGCTCGGCATTTTCTCGCTGCTGATCGCGCTCCTGCTGTTGTTCGCGCTCTAAGCCGCCGTCATGGCCGAGCCGGCTGCCCATACCGAGGCGCCCGCGGAAAAGCACGCTTTTCCGCCGTTTCAGACGGAGCATTTCCCGTCGCAGCTTGCCTGGCTGGCGGTGAGCTTCATTCTGCTCTACGTGCTGATGTCGAAGGTGGCGCTGCCGCGTATCGGCTCGATCCTGACGACGCGCAGCAAGCACATCGCCGACGATCTCGCCGAGGCGGAACGGTTCAAGGAGCAGTCCGACGCCGCGCACGCGGCCTACGAGAAATCGCTCGCCGACGCCCGGACGCGGGCGCAGAGCATCGCCAACGCGACCCACGAGCAGCAGGCCGCGGAAGCAGAGGCGACAAACAAAAGGCTTGAGGCCCAACTGCACGACAAGCTCGCGGCGGCAGAGCAATCGATCGCAGCGACGCGTTCGGCCGCCATGGGCAATGTTGGCACTATCGCCGCCGACACCGCCTCCGCCATCGTCGAGCGGCTGATCGGCCTGACGCCCGCGCAACACGACGTCGCCTCCGCCGTCGGCGAAGCACTCAAGCGCTGAGGATTAAGCCGATGCTTGAATCCTTGCAGGAAACGGAAAACTGGGTCGCCATCGGGCTGATTATCTTTCTTGGCCTGCTCGCTTATCTGGGCGTGCATCGCAAGCTCCTCGAAGCCCTCGACGGCCGACAGGGCCGCATTAAGGCCGAGCTCGATGAAGCGGTGCGCTTGAAACAGGAAGCTCAGGCGCTCCTTGCCGAGTTCGAGCGCAAGGGCCGCGAGGCGGAAAACGAGGCCGCCGCCATCATCGCCGGCGCCAAGGTCGAGGCCGAGCGGATCGCCGCCGAGGCCAAGTCCCGAATGGAAGATTTCGTCGCCCGCCGCACCAAGATGGCGGAGACCAAGATCGCCCAGGCCGAGGCCCAGGCGTTGGCTGATGTCCGCTCCGCGGCGGCCGACGCCGCCGTCGCAGCGGCCGAGAAGATTCTTTCCGCGGCGACCAAGGGCAAGATCGCCGACGACCTGCTCGCGCAGGGCATCACCGACGTCAAGCAGAAGTTCAATTAAAGCGCCCTAACCCGTCGGCGCGGGCTTCACCTTCGGCTTGGGTTTGGGCTTCGGCTTCGATCGGGCTTTGTCCTCCGCCTCGGCCGTCAGCGGATCATAACCGATATAGACGATGTAGCTGTCGATATCGGAGGCCGGCGGCAAGGGGAAGGTGATGCCTTCTTCGACATGGGTAAAGTTCGTGCCGTCGGAGCCAGGCGGAATCTCGACGGTCTTGCGGATGAACTTGGTGAAGATCGTTTTCGTCGAAGCCGTCTTCTCCTGAACCACGGCGATGCGCAGCGGCACATCAACCTGACCCGGACCGCCGGCGGGACCGACAATGACGCGGCCCTCGATGCCGACCTTCATGACCATCTGCTTGTTGACGACGGCGCATTCGCGCGCGGCGCGCACGAAGGTGCCTTGGTATTTGAGCGACAGCGTGCCGTTGTCGCCGCTCGGCGGCGGAATTTGCAGCGTGGAGGCGCCCTGCCGTATATCGATCAGCGGACAATCGACATCCTGTTGCGGGGCGGCCGCCGTGCCGGTGGCGGCGGCCGCTTGCGGTTTCGGCGACGAACTGGAGAAAATGCTCGAGAACTTTTCGGTCAGGGAGGGTGCCGGCGGGGGTGCTGCGGAAGCAGCCGGCGCACCGGCGCCGCCGCCGGACGAACACCCCGTCGTCAACAGCATGAGGAACAACAAGGTCGCGACCGGCGCGCGATAGCGGAGCCTTATCAGATAACCGTCCCGCAGCATTCCCCAACTCGCCGCCTATCCATGCGCGATATGCCCGATCCTATAGCCATCGAACCGTGGCCGTCCCGAGGCGCCGCCTTGCGCCGGCGTCGGGGAGGTTCCCGCCGGCCGAAAGCATAGGATCGAAAATGGTTAAGACTTTGGCGCATCCTTGGTGCGCGCATACAGCAAATGGTCCTGCCAGGCGCCATTGATGCAGAGATACTCGCGCGCGTAGCCCTCGCGCACAAAGCCGGTGTTTTCCAGAAGCCGGATCGAGCCGAGATTGGTCGGGATGCAGGCGGCTTCAAGGCGGTGCAGGCGCAATGTCGCGAATGCGAACGGGATGACGGTGCGCACCGCGGCCATCATGTAACCCTTGCGCACGAACGGCAGTCCCATCCAGTAGCCGAGACTGCCGGCCTGGGCGACGCCGCGACGGATGTTGGCGAGCGTCAGTCCGCCGACCAGGGCATCGTCGCCGTTGCGTGTGATCAGGAAGGCGTAGCCCTGGTCGCTGCGCAAATCCTCGGTGTAGCGGCGGATGCGGCGCCGGAAGGCGCTGCGGGTCAAATCGTCGCTCGGCCAGGTCGGCTCCCAGGGCGTGAGAAAATCGCGACTCGTTTCGCGCAACGCCGCCCATTCGTTGAAGTCCGTCATCTGCGGCGTCCGCAACGTCACTACGTCGCCGACGATCGATGGCAGCGGCTCGCTGAAGTTGATGGTGCGGAAAAACGCCATGGCTTGAACGACTGGGTCTCGGCGGCGGAACGTCACCGGTGAAATTGCTTTCGTCAGGCGGCCCGACGAGTCAAAGTCTCGGCAATCGCCGCCGCGCTTTCAAGTCCCGAGCCCAGTCCGATGACGGCGGTCGCCATTTTTCCGCGAGCGATCAGGGCGCGGCCTGCGGCGCGCGCGCTCTCCACCGTGACCGCGTCAACCTTTTCCACCAGTTCGCTGGGCGGGATGGTGCGGCCGCGGGTCAGCATCTGCCGCGCCAATTGTTCGATGCGCGCACCCGAGCTTTCCAGCGCCATGAGCAGGCCGGCCTTCATCTGCGCCTTGGCGCGCGCCAGTTCCGGCTCGGAGATTGTTTCCGCGGTGCTGGCGATTTCATCGACGATGAGGCGCATCAATTCCGAAGTGTCGGCAGCGTCGGTGCCGGCATAGAGGCCGAACATGCCGACGTCGGAATACGGTGCATGAAAGGAATA
>DATJYT010000115.1:0-6793 GCA_035499475.1 Xanthobacteraceae bacterium
TTCACGGCCAGTTTTGTAGCTGCTTCGGTCATAACACGTCCTCCAAGAGTGGCTCCAAGAGTGGTTGAAACCGATTACAGTTTAGCCGCCGCATCGGCAGCCGACTTTGATCTGCCTCAAGCTGCCGGCCTTCGTCGCCCAAAGCGCATTCATCGACGGGTTTGACCTGGATCAAGACATCTCAAGCCATTTTCGCATCAAGAGTGTCGACCGTTCAGCAGCGGACTGTGAGTGTGGTCCATTAGGTCTGATTGGAATGAAACTCGCCCGCAATCGTGGCGCATGTTGCGCTCGCAGGGTCTGGCTTGAGGGCTTGCCGGTGTGCGCCTGCGATGCTGCCCCGGCACAATATTGAGGGCGTGGTCGGAGTGGCAGGATTTGAACCTGCGACCCCCTCGTCCCGAACGAGGTGCGCTACCAGACTGCGCTACACTCCGACATAACGGGAATAGGCTTCGGGCGCGCTTATACTCGCCGTCTTCCGCGCCTGCAAGCGCTTCGCCTTGCTTGCATGAGCACGCTATTTAAGCACTGATGCAGCGCCATGACAGCCCCGCTGGTGACACGCGTATCGAGGGCCGATGCCGCGGCCGTCGGCGATGCCGCGCGCTGTCTCAGGGCTGGCGGCCTCGTCGCCTTTCCGACCGAGACGGTGTACGGGCTGGGCGCCGACGCAACCAACGGGCAAGCGGTGGCGCGGCTTTACGAGGCCAAGGGTCGGCCCGCATTCAATCCGCTCATCGCGCACGTCGTCGATGCCGCGGCGGCACGGGCGCTGGCGCGTTTTGACGCCGATGCGGTGCGGCTTGCCGAAACCTTCTGGCCGGGTCCCCTGACACTGGTGTTGCCGAAAGCCGAAAGCTGTCCGGTAGCCGATCTCGCCACCGCCGGGCTCGACAGCATCGCGGTGCGGGTTCCGAACCACGACGTTGCCCAAAAAATCCTGGCCGCCTTCGGCAAGCCGGTCGTGGCGCCTTCAGCCAATCGCTCCGGCCACGTGTCGCCGACCACGGCGGCGCACGTTCTTGCCGACTTGCGCAACCGCATCGATCTCATCATCGATGGCGGGGCAACGCCGGTCGGCGTCGAATCCAGCATCGTCGCCTGCCTCGGCGAACCGACTTTGCTGCGGCCGGGCGGCGCGCCGCGCGACGAGATCGAGCGTGTCTTGAAGCGGCCGCTTGCCGAACCGGACGAGGGCCCCGGCGCCTGCGCCGAGGCGCCTCTCGCGCCGGGAATGCTGGCGTCCCATTACGCGCCGCACACGCCGTTGCGGCTCGATGCCGATCATGTGGACGCCGGCGAGGCTCTCCTCGCGTTCGGGCCGAAGCCGGCGGCAGGCGCGATGGGCGCGACCATGGCGCTGAACCTCTCCCCGCAGGGCGATCTTATCGAAGCGGCGGCCAATCTGTTCTCGCATTTGCGCGCGCTCGACGCCGCCGGCGCAAGATTGATCGCGGTAATGCCGATCCCGCATGAGGGACTCGGCGAAGCGATCAACGACCGGCTGGCGCGCGCCGCGGCGCCGCGTTGAAGACCGCCGGACGAAAAACAGGGTCAGCAAGAGCAGTTCGGGCAAAGCGACTCAGGCAAGAAACTCGGCGAGGTTTTCATGAAGCGCGCTGATATGCTGCAAACTGGGATTGCCGCCGCCCTCCTCTTTTGCTGTGGCGCGGCGGGCGCCGAGGTGCGGAAGACCATCTATTCGTGTGCGAACCAGCTCTGCCCGTGGTTTCAGCTCGTGTTCACGCCGCCGGATGGTTGGATGATCGACAATGGTGCCAGCCTGAAGAACAAGGTTCAGGTCGTCGTCCCGAAAGGCGAAAATTTTGCTACCGCTCCGGCGCTCTTTTACGTGCAGGTCTTCTATCACGCCGACAAGCAGCAATCCCTCGCGGACTTCGCCCGCACGAGCAACGAGCGGTGGCAAGCCACGCACAACGCCAAGATTTCCGAGCTTGCCGCGGTCGAACGCACCAACGGCAAGCCTGCTTTCTTGCGCTTCTCATTCGAAAATCGGGGCAAGGCGCAGCAGGCTTATGAGGTCGGCGCCTTCGGCCTCGATGTCGACAAGGACGGCAACGAGTTTGTTCTCGACGTGGTCTTGACCGGACCCAGCAAAGCGGCATTGGATCGCGCCAACCAGGATTACATCTCCTTCCTAAAGGCCCATTGAAAGCCTCACGCACGCCGGCATATGGCACGGCTATCGATCAAGGCCGGCAGACAATACAAACGGAAAACGCCCCGATGCTCGACAGACCCGAACGGACGATCGACCCCACGCTCGTCGCGCGTTTCGCCGCGATCGTGGGCGACAGATACGCCATCACCGACCCCGGCGCGCAGGCGCCGTATCTGGTCGAGCAGCGCAACATGTTTCGCGGCCACACACCGGTGGTGCTGCGGCCATCCTCAGTCGCGGAAGTTTCGGCGATCCTCAAGCTTGCAAACGAAACGGCGACGCCGATCGTGCCGCAAGGCGGCAATACCGGCCTGGTCGGCGGCCAGATTCCGCTGCACGACGAGATCGTGCTGTCGCTCAACCGGCTTGACCGCATCCGGGAGGTCGATCCGACCTCGAACACCATCACTTGCGAAGCCGGCGTCACCTTGCAGCGTACGCGAGAGGCCGCGGCAGCGGCCGACCGGCTCTATCCGCAACTGCTGCCGTCGGAAGGCACCTGCACCATCGGCGGCAACCTCTCCACCAACGCCGGCGGCACGGCCGCGCTCGCCCACGGCATTGCGCGCTCGCACGTGCTCGGCATCGAGGTGGTGCTGGCCGACGGGCGCGTGCTCAACAATCTCAACAAGCTGAAGAAAGACAACACCGGCTACGACCTGAAAAACCTGTTCATCGGCGCGGAGGGCACGCTCGGCATCATCACCGCGGCGGTGCTGCGCCTGGTGCCGCGACCGCGTTCTGTCGAGACGGCCTTCGTCGGTGTGCCATCCGCCGAAGCGGCGCTCGAACTTCTCGGTATCGCCACTGAGCGCACCGCGGGTGGCGTCACCAGCTTCGAGATCATGACCCGGCGCGGGGTCGAGCTCGTGCTCGAACACGGCGCCGGCTGCCGCGATCCGCTCGACGCGGCGTATCCCTGGTACGTGCTGCTCGAACTCTCCTCGCAGCAGCGCGAAGGCCTGCGCGACGTCATGGAGGACGTGCTGGAGCGGGGCATGGAAAAGGGCCTCGTTCTCGACGCCGCGATCGCCGACAGCCTCGAACAGGCGAAAGCGTTCTGGCGCATCCGCGAGATGTTCGGCGAGGTGCAGGGCCGTGCCGGCGGCTCAATCAAGCACGATGTTTCGGTGCCGGTCGCCGCGGTGCCCGCGTTTATCCGGGAAGCGGACGCGGCCGTCGTCGCGCTGATCCCGGGCGCACGGCCGCTACCGTTCGGCCATCTCGGCGACGGAAACATCCACTACAACGTCACCCAACCCGTCGGCGCCGACAAGGCGGAGTATCTCAAACGCTGGAACGACGTGAATGCCGTGGTCTTCGCAGTGGTGAAAAAATACGGCGGCTCGATCTCTGCCGAGCACGGCATCGGCGTCGTCAAGCGCGACATCCTGCCATCGGTGAAGGACCCGGTGGCGCTTGATCTGATGCGGACCCTCAAGCGCACGCTCGACCCCAAGGGCATTCTTAATCCCGGCAAGGTGCTGTAGCGCCGGCGCGGCGGCTAGACCGAAAGCGCGAAGAACTCCATCAGCCCGTCTCGACCGGCCGGGGTGACCGTAAGCGCGCGGCTGTCGCGTACGCGCTCGATCCACTTCAGCTCGAAGCATCGGCGTGCCAATGCCGCGCCAACAGCGCCACCGATATGCGGCCGGCGTTCGGTCCAATCGAGACACGGACGGCAGAAAATGCGGCGCTTGGCGAGCGCAGCCGAAAGATCGACGCCGAGATTCGACAAAAACTCCGCTCCAGACTCCGTCACTTCGCCGGCGTCGTCGCCGAGGACGATAAAATTCCGTTCGATCAGCTTCTCGGCAAGGGCAACACCGAGCACGCCGGCGATGTGATCGTAACAGGTGCGGGCGTGCCGCATCTGATCGTCCACTTTGGACTTCGGCTGGAAGCGCTGCGGCCCGGCCAACGCGACGTTCATGATGCTCTCGAGCATTTGCGCGACATGCGGGCCGGTAAGGCGAAAATAGCGGTGGCGCCCCTGCTTCACCCCGACGACAAGACGCGCGCCATGAAGCTTGCCGATGTGGCCGCTCGCCGTCTGCGGCGTCACGCCGGCAACGAAAGCAAGCTCGGTCGCGGTCAGCGCGCGTCCGCCGAGCAACGCGCACAGCATGTTCGCGCGCCCGGGATCGCCGACCAGAGCGGCAATTTCGGCAATTTGCGGAGCGTTCGACATACCTCGATAGTGGCGAACGCCGCGCCAGATTGCCACCGGCAATAATTCGTTCCCGGCCGAAATATTCCGGCGATTTCAAGCCGCTTGGCTGGCCTAGAACAGGGACGCCTGGTCGTCGGACGTCTTCGCCTTCTTCGCTCCAGCCTTGGACAGCGGCGTGCCTTGCAAAGGCTGCTCGGCAGTCGCAGGGGCAACGGCGGGAACGGGCACAATGAGTTCCGGGGAATCATTGGCCACGCGATTGACCGCGGATGAAATCTCATAGACTTCGAGTAAGGATTCTTCCGCAGGCCTGATCACGGCCGCAGCGACTTCGGCTTCGACATTGGCGCAATCAAGCCACAGATCGAATGCCTCCTTCGCCACGAAGACCGGCATGCGGTCGTGAATGGCGCCGAGCGTCCGGTTGGCCGCGGTAGTGATGATCGCGGCGGTGTCGACTTCCTCGCCGTTCGGCCCGCTCCAAGTTTCGTAAAGTCCCGCGAAAGCGAGCGGCGATGCAATTTCGTCGTTCGGGCCACGGCGGGCGCGCACGAAATACGGCCGTTTCGGCGGACCCGGCTGCCATTCGTAGAACCCGTCGGTCGGAATGAGGCAGCGCCGTCTGCGCATGGCGTTGCGGAAGGCCGGCTTGTCGAGCACGGATTCGCCGCGCGCGTTGATGAGCAACGGAAACGCTCTTGGATCTTTCACCCAGGACGGCAGCAAGCCCCAGCGCATCAGCGCGAACGAACGCTTGCCGTCAACCAGGCGCACGACCGGAATAGGCTGCGTCGGCGCTACATTATAACGCGGCGGAAAATTCGGCTGCTCGCCATAGCCGAACAATGCCCGGATCGCTTCCGGTGTCGAAATGATGACATAGCGCCCGCACATGAGCTAAGCAGATAATCCCTAACGGCAAAGAATCCAGCGCAACGCGCGCTGATTCCAACGTTAGCAGAAATGGGCCGGCCATCGATGAGCACCGCCGAAAACTCGCGTACTTATCCCACGCGTCCTTATTTGGCTGTGAGCGCTGCCATCTTCCGCGACGACAAGGTCTTGATTGTGCGCCGGGCGCGCCCACCCGCCCACGGCCTCTTTACGCTGCCGGGCGGCGGCGTCGAGCTCGGCGAGACCTTGGAAGAGGCGGTGGTGCGCGAAGTGCGCGAGGAGACCTGTCTGGACGTCGAGCCGGTGGCGCTTGCCGGCTACCGCCAGGCGATTGCCCGCGACGCTGCCGGCCACGTCGAGCGGCATTTCGTGATTCTGCCGTTCGCGGCGCGCTGGATCGCCGGCAATATCCTGCTGAACGAGGAACTGGCGGAAGCGCATTGGCTTCAACCATCGGAGCTTTCGGGATTGAAAACCACCGACGGATTGGCGCAAATCGTCGCCGCAGCCCACGAGCGGATCGCTGCGTCCGGCTGAATTATCGCCTCATCCATGCCGCGTTCTGGTGATTGCCGTATGATCGATCGAATATCCGGATCAAGCCGTTGCCAATGCCGCGAATTTTGACCGCTTCACTGCTCGCGCTTTGCGTTGTCGCTGCACCCGTCCGCGCCCAGTTTCTGTTTCCATGGCAGACTCAGCAGCCATCGCCGCCGCCGCGCGCGCCAGCCCAGCCGCCACGCATTTTGCCGCCACCGCCCCCGCCAGGCCAGGCAGCACGCCCCGCGCCGCCGCCTACGCCGGTGCGCGAGGAGCCTGCTCCGTACGACCACGATCTACAAAGGCTGTCCGAAATTCTCGGCGCTCTGCATTTTCTGCGCGGCATCTGCACGACCAATGAAGGGCAGAAATGGCGCGACGAGGCCCAGGCCTTGATCGACGCGGAGGCCCCCGGCGGCGACCGCCACGACCAGATGGTGGCAAGTTTCAATCGCGGCTATCGCGGCTTCCAGCAGAGCTATCATACCTGCACGCCCGCGGCCGGTCTCGTCATCCGGCGCTACCTTGAAGAGGGCGCGAAAATCGCACGCGATATCACGGCGCGATACGCCAATTGACGGCTGCTCCCGCGCCGACCGCGCGATATCGCCGGATAAAGCGTGGTCACTTCAGCATTAACCGTGCCTTGAGGTCGGCCCTGACCGGATGAAATCCCATGCTAACGTGCCGGTGGACAGGGACGCTACGGGCTGTGGCGAGAACGTGATTGCGATGAGGGTGGCGACACAGAATTTAGCGGCGCGCGAGACGCTGAGCGAACACGAGCAGAAGCGGCTGGCGCTTGGCTATCTTCAGGACGCCTGGGCCGAAGCGCACCTTGACGGCATCGACGGCGATTGCCTGGCGCAGACTTCGCTGTTTCTCGCACTCGCAGAGTTGATCACGACCTATGGCGAAGAGGCCGCGGCGCGTTATGCCGAGAACCTCGCTCCCCGCATCCGCAATGGCGAATTCTCCGTCGAACTGTCGCGACAGTAACC
>DATJYT010000116.1:0-2423 GCA_035499475.1 Xanthobacteraceae bacterium
AGGCTATCGCCGCTGGAGCGCGCTGCGTTCCTCCTGCACGACGTGTTCGACAAGCCGTTCGCCGAGGTGGCCGAGATGCTCGACCGCAGCGAAGCCGCCTGCCGGCAACTGGCGGCACGTGCCCGCCGCGCGGTTCGCGACGAGCGCCCCGCCTCGCCGGCGCCGCCGAGCAGGCACGCAAAACTCCTGGCTGCCTTTTGCGAAGCGGCGGCGAGCGGCGATGTCTCCGCGCTGGCAACGCTGCTGCGCGAAGATGCGATCGCTATTTCCGATGGCGGCGGCCGCAAATCGGCGGCGCTGAATCCGATCAGAGGCGCACAAAAAATCATCCGCTTCCTCATCGGCACTGCCCGCAAGAACGCCGGCCGCGACGCCCGCCTGGTGCCGACGATGATCAACGGCACGGCCAGCGCGCTCCTTTACATGGATGGCGAGATCGACCAGACGCTCAGCATAGCGATCGACGGCGACGAGATCGCTGCGCTCTATATCGTGCGCAACCCGGACAAGCTGCGCCACGCGCCTCACGCGGCACCGGTGGAACGTTTCAATTGACGGGGTAAGCGAGCGGCTTGCCCGCAAAGAACGCCGTCAGATTGGCAATCACGCAGTCCTGCATCGCCGTGTGCGACTCGAGCGTGTGACCGCCGATATGGGGTGTCAGCACGACGTTCGGGAACGACGTCAGCGCGTCGGGCGGATGCGGCTCCCTGGCATAAACATCGAGGCCGGCGCCGGCGATGGTCTTGTCCGTCAGCGCCCGCACCAGCGCGACCTGGTCGATCACGGAGCCGCGCGCGATGTTGACGACATAGCCGTCCTCGCCGAGCCGCCTCAAAATATCGGCATTGACCGCGTGGTGCGTGTCCTCGCCAGCCCGGACTGCGACCATCAACACGCTGCACCAATCGGCGAGCGCTTCCAGCGACGGAAAATAGCGATAAGGGACTTCGCGCTGGCTACGGCTGAAATAGCCGACCTCAGCCTCGAACGCGGCGACCCGCGCGGCGATCTTGCGGCCGATCTCACCCATGCCATAGACGCCGACCTTGCGGCCGGGCATTCCGGCTTGCGGCCGCATCATCGGCGATGGCTTTGCCGCACCCCAATCCCCGCTCCGCACATAATTGTCGGCAACCAGGAGCCGCCGCGTCGCTGCCAGCATCAAGGTGACGGCGATGTCGGCGACAGAGGCCGCGTTCGCGCCCGGGCTGTGTCCCACGGCGATGTTGCGAGCCCGAGCGGCATTCATGTCGACGCCGTCATAGCCGGTGCCGTAACAGACAATCGCGCCGAGCGACGGCAATTTGTCCATCATGCTGCCCGGAAGCGGCGTGCCGCCCGCGGTGATCATGGCGCGGAGCGGCGCAAGCTGCTCCGACGAAAAGACCTCGTGCGGCGGCTTCCCGCCGGCGTCGAGGAGGTCGAAACGCTCGCCGATCCGCAGCATGAGCGCCTTTGGAAAACGGGAGAAGATCAAAACCTTTTCGCGCATCGAAAACGTCTCGGGCTGCCTTCCCTATGACCAAGGGCGGAACTGGTTACCCAATTCCGCCCTCTCTCAATCATTCGCTTGGCGCGCGCCTCAATTGAGGAGCGAGCCCGGCTCGACCTTCACGCCCGGTCCCATGGTCGAGGAGACCGCAACGCGCTGGATATAGGTGCCCTTGGCTCCGGCCGGCTTTGCCTTGGCGACCGCGTCGGCGAGCGCCTTCACGTTGGCGACCAGCTTGTCCTCGGAGAACGAGGCCTTGCCGACGCCGGCCTGCACGATGCCCGCCTTCTCGACGCGGAACTCTACGGAGCCGCCCTTGGCCCCCTTCACCGCGTTGGCAACGTCCATGGTCACGGTGCCGATCTTCGGGTTCGGCATCAAGCCACGGGGACCCAGCACTTTGCCGAGACGACCGACCAGCGGCATCATGTCCGGCGTGGCAATGCAGCGATCGAAATCGATCGCGCCGCCCTGCACCTTCTCGACCAGATCCTCCGCGCCGACCACGTCCGCGCCGGCGGCCTTGGCTTCTTCCGCCTTGGCGCCGCGCGCGAACACGCCGACGCGCAAGGTGCGGCCGGTGCCGTTCGGCAGGTTGACTACGCCGCGAACCATCTGATCGGCGTGGCGCGGGTCGACGCCAAGATTGATCGCAACCTCGATGGTCTCGTCGAACTTCGCTTTCGCGCGTTCCTTGACCATCTTGATGGCTTCCGCGAGCGGATAAGTCTTCTCGCGGTCAACGCCTTCGCGAGCCTTCTTCAAACGCTTTCCGATTGCCATGGCCGCTTACCCCGCAACTTCCAGACCCATCGAGCGGGCCGAGCCCTCGACCATCTTCATGGCCGCTTCGACGGTGTCGCAATTGAGATCCTTCATCTTTCTCTCGGCGATCTCGCGCACTTGCGCTTTGGTCACCTTGCCGGCC
>DATJYT010000117.1:0-3865 GCA_035499475.1 Xanthobacteraceae bacterium
CCTTCATCGCCTCGTCCATGAGGCTCGCGAGCGGCACGATGCGGGCGACGAGCCCTGCGCGCTCGGCCTCCTGAACCTCCATCATGCGGCCGGTGAGGATCAGGTCCATGGCCTTCGCCTTGCCGACGGCGCGGGTCAGCCGCTGCGTGCCGCCGATGCCGGGAATGATGCCGAGCTTGATCTCCGGCTGGCCGAACTTGGCGTTGTCGGCCGCGATAATGAGGTCGCACAGCATGGCAAGTTCGCAGCCGCCGCCGAGCGCAAAGCCCGCGACTGCGGCGATCACGGGCTTGCGCGCCTGCGCGACACGGTGCCAGGTCGCAGCAAAATCGCCGAGAAAGACCTCGGTGAAATCTTTGCCCGCCATCTCCTTGATATCGGCGCCTGCGGCGAAGGCCTTTTCCGAGCCGGTGACGATCATCGCGCCGATATTGCCGTCGGCCTCGAATACATCGACGGCCTGGCCGAGCTCGCGCATCAGCGCGCTGTTGAGCGCGTTGAGTGCCTGGGGCCGGTTGAGCCGGATGAGGCCGACGCGGCCATGTGTTTCGATGATGAGATTCTCGCTCGTCATGACGCTCTCTCGCCTTCGCCCGGCGCTGGCCTAGCCGATATTTTCCGGCTCGGCCACTCTGCTATGGTCGTGCAAAATGGAGGAAGCCGTGGGACAAAGCCGCATCGCAAACTCATGGAGCATTGCCGCCGGGCTGTTCGTCGCCGCGGCACTGGGAAGTCTATCGATCATGCCGCAAGCCGCGAGTGCCGACGACGATCCGCCCTACACGCTTGCCCGCGACGGTTTCTTCTATGTCGGCGGCAAGGCCAAGGTGGTTGACGGCCATACTCACGTGGTCGACCAGATGTACGTCGAGTTCCGCATCCCGGCGCCGCAGACGCATCCTTATCCGATCATCATGGTCCATGGCGGCACGCGCTCCGGCACCACCTACACCGGCACGCCCGACGGCCGCGAGGGCTGGATGCAGTATTTCGTGCGTCGCGGCTATGCGGTCTATGTGGTCGATCAGCCCGGCCGCGGCCGCTCAGGTTATTCGACCGAAGATTATGGGCCTGCCAAGGTGGCCGATATGGAAGGCGGCCTGCGCCGCTATCTTGCGCAGGAGAAATTCAATCTGTGGCCGCAGGCCCATCTGCACACGCAGTGGCCCGGCAACGGCGCGCCGGACGATCCGATCTCGATTCAGATGGTCTCGAACTACCTGCCCGAGATCGTCGACTTCACCAAGCAGCAATTCCTCAACCGCGATTCGCTCGTCGCGCTGTTCGACAAGATCGGCCCGGCAATCCTGATGGTGCATTCCCAGGCCGGCGCTTTTGCCTGGCCGGTGGCGGATGCGCGGCCGGATCTGGTGAAGGCGATCATCGGCGTCGAGCCCAACGGCCCGCCGTTCTACGAGGTCAATTTCATCGGCGCGCCGGATTACTTCAAGCAGGGCAAGCTCGCATTGCCCTATGGCCTCAGCGCGGTTCCGCTCACCTACGCGCCGCCGGTGAAAGACGCTACGGAGATTGCCAAGGTGCAGGAAGAGAAGGCCGACGGTCCCGACCTAGTCCGCTGCTGGCTGCAGGCGGAGCCGGCGCGGCAGCTTCCGAACCTGCAAAAGATGCCGATCATGGTGCTGACATCGGAGGCGTCCTATCACGCGCCCTACGATCACTGCACAGTGAAATACCTCAATCAGGCGGGCGTGAAGCCGACCCATATCAAGCTTGCCGACCTCGGCATTCGCGGCAACAGCCACGTCATGATGAACGAGAAGAACAACAAGGAAATCGCCGCTGTGATCGAGAAGTGGCTCAATCAGGCTGTGCCGGGCAAAAAGTAAATTAAATCTCGTTCGATCGAGCGGCTCGCGCCTTTTTCTCCCTGCGCGGGGGGGATATTGTGATCCACAAAAGTAGGCCACCCACTACGCGGCTAGCCTAAAACGTATAGGCATAGATGTTGGCGATATACCAAAGCGGACATCGCGGGGCGACCGCGTCATGTCCGTTTGGTGCCGCGACAACGGAACGAAATGTATCGTAGCAAAGTGAAGACTATTCGATCACCTCATCGGCACGGATTAACACCGATTGGGGGATAGCAATTCCAAGCGTTTTGGCAGTTCGCAGATTGAGGACAAGATCGAAAATCACCGGCTGCTCAACAGGGAGGTCGCTTGCTTGAGCACCCTTAATAAGCTTATCCACGAAGTGGGCAGCGCGTCGATAAACGATATCCAAGTTTGGTCCATAGGCGATGAGAGCGCCGGACCTCGCAAAGTCCTTATAGATTGACACTACTGGCAATGCGTATGTGGCCGCGAGTTCAAGTATCGCTTGCCGATGTTCTGTGATGGCGCCGTCGTCCATCACAAACAGGGCTTCGCAATTTGCACCTGTTGCCGTCTTGAAAGCATCTGGAAACTCCATCGGATCGTGCACCGGAATCCGTACAAATTTCAATCCCAGGTTCTTTCCCTTGCGCACGACCTCGTCCACTATCACCATCGCTCCGGCATTATCTCCCTGATAGAGAGCGGCCATTCGCGTGATGTGGGGAAGCATCTCATGGAGGAGTTCAACTCCCTTTGGCCCGAGTGCGTCTGGCATGAAGCTTAATCCTGTAACATTCGCGCCGGGCCGCGCCAGATCGGTAACAAGTCCCGATTTTACGGGATCGGCTACACGCATCATGACGATGGGGATGGTTTGAGTAGCCTGTTTGGCCGCTTGCGCAGCCGGAGTGTTGACGGCGACGATCACTTCGACCTTCAGCCGCAGCAGCTCCTCGGCGAGGGCTGGGAGTCTGTCATTTCGTCCCGCTGCATTCCGCAGCTCGATCCTGATGCTAGCGCCTTCGACATAACCGAGTTTGCGAAGTTCATCGCGAAATGTTTCAAGCAATCCCGGCTGCAGGTCCTGGGCGAGTACACCAATTCGATGAGCCGGCGCGTTGGCTTGCTGCGCGTAGGCTGCAAGAGGGAGCGTAGCTGCCGCTCCGCAAAGCACTTGAAGGGCTTCCCGGCGCCTCATGCTAGCCTTCCACTGCGAGTGAGGCAGTGTAGGCATCAAGTCTTGGAACGGATAGGCCAAAGCCTGCGGCTTTCGGTATCAGTGTCGTGGCGCCGATGTCCGAAGTTGCGTCAACTTCGATCGATTCCGCTGGCTTTGCTCGGCGTTTGATACCCGCTTCTTTCCGAAGGCGATCGCGAATTACTCTCACGGCGGCGAGCGCGAGCAATGTTGGCGGGATTCCCTTAAGGAGTGCGGTCGACGTAAACGCTGTTGCGGTGATAAGCGGGTGAAGTGATGATCATCACCTCTGACACGACGGGCAGTAAAAGGTCGAGCGGCCGTTCTGCACGATACGCTTGACGGTGCCGCCGCAGCCGGGCGTGCGGCAACGTTCGCCTTCGCGGTCATAGACGCGGAAATTGTGCTGGAACATGCCGAGCCCGCCGTCGGTGAGCTTGTGATCGCGCAGCGACGAGCCGCCGTCCTTGATCGCATCCTTGAGCACGGCCTTGATGCTCTCGACGAGGCGCTCCGCGCGCTCGTTCGGTGCGCCGGTTCGTGTGGCGATGGTCGAAGCCTTGCGTTTGGGCGAGAGCAGGGCGCGATGCAGCGCCTCGCAGACATAGATGTTGCCGAGCCCGGCGACGATTCTTTGATCGAGCAGCGCCCCCTTGAGGCCGGTGTTCTTGCCCTTGCAGGCGCCCGCCAGCATCGCGGCATCGAATTCATTGCCCAGCGGTTCCGGCCCGAGACCTTTGAGCAGCGGTTCGTCGTCGAGCTTGGTGCGCGCAACGAGCTTCATGGAGCCGAAGCGGCGTGGATCGTTGAAGGTCACGGTCGCACC
>DATJYT010000118.1:0-5322 GCA_035499475.1 Xanthobacteraceae bacterium
GTGGTATGGATCGAGCGGTAGTCGTTCTGTTTCGGCGTCGAGATGTAGTCCTTGAAGCGCCCCGGCACCATCGGCCAGGAAATGTGGACGATGCCAAGCGCCTGATAGCATTCGGCGACGTTGGCGACCACGACGCGGAACCCGAAAATGTCGGAGAGCTGCTCGAAGCCAACTGCCTTGCGTTCCATCTTGCGCCAGATCGAATAGGCGCGCTTGCGGCGGCCAAAAACCTCCGCCGCGATGCCGCGGTCACCGAGCTTCTTGGCGAGCTGCTGCTCGATCTCGGTGATCCAGCCGCTCGAACGGGCGGCCAGCGCTTCGAGCCGCTCGGTGATGACCTTGTGGGCGTCGGGATTGAGTTCGCGGAACGAGAGGTCTTCGAGCTCCTCGCGCAGTTCATGCATGCCCATGCGGCCGGCGAGCGGCGCATAGATGTCGAGCGTTTCCTCCGCGGTGCGCCGACGCGCCTCGGGCGGCCGGTGCGCCAGCGTGCGCATATTGTGCAGCCGATCGGCGAGCTTGATGAGCAGCACGCGAACATCGTCGGCGATAGCGAGCAGGAGCTTGCGCAGGTTCTCGGCCTGCTTCGCCTCCTTGGAGACGAGGTCGAGCTTCATCAGCTTGGTCAGGCCTTCAACGAGGCTGCCGATATCGCGGCCGAACAGGCGATCGATCTCGGCGCGCGTGGCGTCGGTGTCCTCGATGGTGTCGTGCAGGAGCGCCGCCGCAATGGTGGCATCGTCGAGCTTGAGCTCGGTGAGGATCGCGGCAACCTCCAACGGATGCGAAATATAGGGGTCGCCCGACTCGCGGCGCTGCTCGCCATGGGCCCGCATGGCGTAAACGTAGGCGCGGTTGAGAAGATCCTCGTCGGTCGCCGGATTGTACTGCTTGACGCGGTCGATCAGTTCGTATTGCCGCATCAGTTGCGGCTTGCGCGGCTTCGGCGGCGCCGCCGCCGGCAGGCGCGCTAGGAGGTTCTGGCCGCGCGCTGCCGGCACCCGGGGACGGGGCTGGTTCTGCATCCGCGGCAGATCGATCGGCGAGCGCGCCATTGGAGTCCTTCGGCAGTCCGCGGCCTCCGCCCTGGCAGCGGAAAAGCGGCTGATCGGGAAGATATCATGCAGCCGCGCCGGCGCCACAAGGCGCGCGCCATGGCACACACCCGGTAAGCCCGGTGTCGGCAGCGACCAAGGTCGCCGCCTAACGACAAATTTTCGTTAAGCCGCGCCGATCGCGGCAGCGAGCGAAGGCTTATTCCTCGTCGTCGGCGACGTCCGGCTCGGGCTGGCTCTCCGGAGGCGTAAGCCCCTCCAGGCCCTTGAGCAGCTCTTCCTCGGTCATCCGGTCGGTCGTGACGTCGGTATCGTCAGCATCGACGCCGGTGCCCGGCGCGCCAATAAGCGGAACCGCCTCGGGCTCGGGCTCGTCAACCTCCACATACTTCTGCAGGGAGTGGACCAGTTCTTCCTTGAGGTCCTCCGGCGAGATCGCCTTCTCGGCGATCTCGCGCAGCGCCACGACCGGGTTTTTGTCGTTGTCCCGCTCGACCGTGATCTGAGTTCCGGACGAGATCATGCGCGCGCGATGGCTCGCCAGCAGGACCAGATCAAAGCGGTTTTCGACCTTGTCGATGCAATCCTCGACGGTGACACGGGCCATGGATGGGGCTCCTGGAAGGGTTCGGGCCGGTCACCAAAATGGGACCTCGCCGTAAAGTTGGCGTTTACGTACAGTTACAAACCGCCAAGTTCAAGTGCGAATTTGCCGGCCATATTTAACTTGGCGGGCGCGCGGGGCTCTGTTACCCAAATCCCTGGAACCGGCCGCGGTGCTCCAAGTCATATATTTGGAATCTCCGCGGCGGCGTGCCGCAGTAATTTCGCCGTCTTTGAGTGCGCTTTGGCGATAATACTTCGCGCGTCACTGTTCCTGATGGCGACAAAACTGTTTTGATACGCGCCGGACAGATCGAACTCATTTGCGGCTGATCCGGTTCATCACACGAGACGCTCACGAGAAAGACCATGTCGGCACAGATCGAAAAAATCGCATTGTTCATCGATGGCGCCAACCTTTACGCCACCGCAAAGTCCCTCGGCTTCGACATCGACTACAAGCGCCTGCTGCGCGAATTCCAGTCGCGCGGCTATCTGGTGCGCGCGTTCTACTACACCGCCGTGATTGAGGATCAGGAATATTCCTCGATCCGGCCGCTGATCGATTGGCTCGACTACAATGGCTATTCGGTCGTCACCAAGGCGACCAAGGAATTCGTCGATCAGACCGGCCGGCGCAAGGTCAAGGGCAACATGGACATCGAGCTTGCAGTCGATGCCATGGAGATCGCACCGCATATCGACCAGATGGTGCTGTTCTCCGGCGACGGCGATTTCCGTTCGCTCGTGGAGGCGGTGCAGCGGCGCGGCGTTCGTGTTGTGGTCGTCTCGACAGTCTCGACCCAGCCACCCATGGTCGCCGATGAACTGCGCCGCCAGGCCGATCAATTCATCGACATCATTGAGTTGCAGTCGAAGATCGGGCGCGACCCATCGGAGCGCCCGGTGCGCGAGCCGAGGGAAATGCGCGAGCCGCGCGAAGCACGCGACGGACGCGAGGCGCGGGAACCGCGTCACACCCCGCAATTCCTCCAGCGCAGCGCGACCGTTGCGCGCGTCGAGGTCGAAGCCGACGACGAGTTCGAGGACGACTGATCGCGAAGCCCGATTGCCATGGCGCAGCCGAGCGCCACGCCGGGCCCCGGCCCCAATTGTCCGCGCTGCCCTCGCCTCGTCGCGTTTCGTAAAATCTGGCGCCAGCGCGAACCGGAATGGTTCAATGCGCCGGTCGCCTCATTCGGGCCGGCCGAGGCGCGTCTCCTCGTCGTTGGACTTGCGCCCGGGCTGCGCGGCGCCAATCGGACCGGACGGCCGTTCACCGGCGACTACGCCGGCGACCTCCTCTACGCGACGCTCGGTGAGTTCGGCTTCGCCAAGGGGCGCTATCAGGCGAAGCCCGACGATGGCCTGGAGCTCGTCGATTGCCGCATCAGCAACGCGGTGCGCTGCGTGCCGCCGGAGAACAAGCCAACGACCGAGGAGATCGCCACCTGCCGCGAATTCCTCGCCGGCGCGATCGAAGAAATGCCGCGCCTTGCGGCGGTCGTGGCGCTCGGGCGCATCGCTCACGACACCTTCGTCGTGACGCTCGGCGAACGGCGCTCGAAATTTCCGTTTGCTCACGGCCGCGCTCACGCTATCGGCGCGCTCACGCTGTTCGACAGCTATCACTGCTCGCGCTACAACACCAATACCGGCGTGCTGACGCCACAAATGTTTCGTGAGGTGTTTGCGCAGGTGCGCAAGCATCTCGACGGTGCGCGCTGACGATCTTTATTGCCCGAAAAGCTTATTGTGGCCGCAGAACGCTACGCGAAAATCGAGGCTTCGTAATTGCCGCTGCCCATCTCGCTGCGCGGGAAAATGCCGTGCTGCTCGATCCATTCGAAGGATTCCTCGAATGTCTCTTTCGAATAGGGCTCGAAGACGAGGCGTTCGCCCGGACCCCAGCGGCGCGTGTCCATTTGATCATGGAAGCGCGCCGGAAATTCCTTCTTGTAGTAGTGCGTATAGAGCTCGGGGCGCAGATCGATGTCGCGCTGGGCGCGGCGCAGCGCGCGGAAGTATTTGCGCACGTCCTCCGGATCCGGCGTGCCGGTGACCATCGACGCCATCATGAAGGTGGTATCGATCACTTTGCGGAACCCGAGCTGCTCGAGGAAATAATAGGGCCCGCTGAACAGGGAGGCCGCCGGCACCTTGCGGTCGATCAGACGCTCCATGCGGCTGAACAGGAGCCCGTCGTTGAACGACAGATTGATCTCCGCCGGCTTGAGATACTGCTCGAGGCCCTGAATGGTCGCGTAGTGGCTGCCGGACTGATAGCCGACCGAGATCGGCACGCCGGCGAGATCGGCGGGCGTCTTGATCGGCGATTCCGGCGGCACGAACACGCCCGCCGGCGACACCGAATAAGCGTCGGCATAAAGCTTGCCATGGCCGTTGGAGGCGGCAACGTTCATGGTCCAATGGCAGGCGCCGCTGACATTGCAGGTGCGGCCGGCTTCGAGCGTCTGATAGGCGCCGACCTTGTTGCCGATGTGGTGGCCGCTGCCCGAGCTCGAATCCATGGTCTCGCGGAATTCGTAGTCGAGACCTTCGGCGGCGAAATAGCCTTTCTCCTCGGCGACCCATTCGTGCAACCGGAAATGCGGCGCGACGACGAATTTCGACATCGGGTTCCTCCTGTTGCGCGATTCTGATTGCGGCGCGCATCCGATCCATACCGCGGGAAATCGAATTGATAATCCCGGCGGCTCGAAATAGATTGTCCACGTTTGGTTGACAATTTTCGGCCGCGCCATGGATCGCTTTGAAAACGCTAGAGTTTTCGCGGCCGTGATCGAAGCCGGCGGGTTCACCGCGGCCGCCGGTCGGCTCGGCCTATCGCGCGCCGCGACCAGCAAGCATGTGCTGCAGCTCGAGGAACGGCTCGGCGCGCGGCTTCTCGACCGCACCACGCGGCGGGTCAGCGCCACCGATGCCGGACGGCGGTTTTACCAGCAATGCCGGCGCATTCTCGCCGAGCTCGAGGAGGCCGAACGCGCGGCGAGCGAATTGCACAACGAGCCGCGCGGCGAATTGCGCGTGATCGCGCCGACCAATTTCGGCCTCACCGAATTGGGAACGGCGATCACCGATCTCGTCGTCGCCTACCCGAAACTGCGCGTCAATCTGACGGTCAACGATCACGTCACCGATCCGATCCAAGCCGGCTACGACATCGCCATCAGCGTCGGCATGCCGCGCGGCACGGCGTCGAGCCTGATCGCGCGCAAGCTCAATACCGCGCGGCGGATCCTGTGCGCCGCGCCAGACTATCTGGCGCAGCGCGGCGCGCCGCAAATCCCCGAAGACCTCACCCAGCACGATTGTCTTTGCTACAGCTACATCGCCGAACCCGACGAGTGGCACCTCATCGGGTCGGACGGCGAACGCGTGGTCAAGGTGAGCGGGCCGATCGTCACCAGCCACCGCCAGGTGCTCAATACGGCCGCGGTGCGCGGCCTCGGCATCGCCTATGGCCCGATCATTTTCTTCCGTGCCGATATCGACGCGGGCCGCCTGCAGCGGGTGTTGCCGGACTATCAATTGCCCGAGGCGACGATCTACGCGGTCTATCCGGCGAGCCAGCAGCTTTCCGCCAAGGTGAAGGTCTTCAACGACTTCATGGCGCAGCACTTTGCCGCCAGCACGATCTTCC
>DATJYT010000119.1:0-5843 GCA_035499475.1 Xanthobacteraceae bacterium
ACGGTGACGATCAGGATGGCGATGCCGAAATTGCCGACCAGATGAAAGAAGAAGTCGATGGCGAGGAACATCGGCTTGGTGATGAAGTAGAACCAGCCCCAGTCGATGAGCAGATCGAAGTGGTTGAGCCCAAGCGACTGGTTGTAGCCGCCGTCGGCCGAGAACGGGAAATTGATACCGACGACCGAGACTTCCTTGGCGCCTGCGAACAGCCGGGCGTCAGCCGAGCCCGTCGCGCCGGGCGCGATGGTCTGCGGCTGCGACAGATAGTCGGTCTGATAGGTCTTGAGCCCAGCGACTTCGCCGGCGGAGAAGCGCGTGCGGACTTTGGCGTCGGTGTCCGGAAGGAGGGTTGCGGCCCAGTATTTGTCGGTGATGCCAAGCCAGGCGTTCGTGACCTCCCAGCTTTCGCTTTTTTTGTCGTCGATCTTTTTATAGGTTTCTTCCTGCAAGCCCTGATCGCCCATCACGCCGATCAGGCCTTCATGCAGGATGTAATAGCCGAGCACCTGCGGCGCGCCGTGGCGCGAGATCAGTCCATAGGAAAACAACGTCACCGGACTGGCGCCATTGTTCTGCACCTCGTCCTTGATGGTGAAGAGGTAACGGTCATCGACCGCGATGGTGCGGCGGAAGATCAATCCCTGGCCGTTGTCGTAGCTGAGCTTGACCGGGTGATCAACGCCGAGGCTGCCGCTGCCGTCCTGCTTCCAGACCGTATCCGGTCCCGGCATCGGCGTGCTCGTACCGGAAGCCGGCACCCAGCCAAACTCCGCATAGAACGCGTTCGGCGCGCCGGACGGCGAGAGCAGCACGATAGGCGGCGAATTTGGATCGACGGTTTCGCGATATTGCTCGAGCGAGAGGTCGTCGATCCGGCCGCCCTTGAGGTCGATGCTGCCGCGCAGCTTCGGCGTAGCAATGGCGATCCGACCGGATGAGGCGATCACGGCTTCGCGGGTCGCGCTCGGCGGCTGCGCCGATGGGGCGGCTACGTTCGGCGTCGGCGGCCCGGCGCCCTCAGGCGTTGCGGGCTGCGCCGGGTTTGCCGCACCCGGCTGGCCGTGAGATTGCTCCTGCTGCTTGAGCTGCGCCTCCTGGCGCTGGCGCTCCATCTGCGGATAGCCAACGAAATACTGCCAGCCAACGACGACCAAGAGCGACAGCACGATGGCAAGGATGGTGTTTTTGTGCTCGCCCATTCAATGCTCATGCTTGCGCGGCTGCCGGCGCGGCTTGCGTCGCGGCGAACCCGCATCATGTAGGGACCGCTTGCGGCCGCTACCAGTTCCCCCGCGCACATCAAGCTCAGCGGCGTGAATACGACCGAGCGCCGCGTCAAGTTCCCGTCGCAGGTCCACGAACGGCAGCGCCAGGGCTTTTCGCCGGCCGATCAGAACGTAATCGTGCCCGCCGTGCATGCCGCCTTCGGCCGTAAGTCTGACAATTTCGCGCAGCCGGCGCCGCACGCGATTTCGCTCCACGGCATTGCCGACTTGCTTCGATACCGTGAAACCGACGCGCACGGGACCGCCTTCATGGCGCCGCCGCGCCTGCAACACAAAGGCACTGCCGGACGCCCGCACGCCCGTCGCGGCGGCGCGAAAATCCGTCCGGCGCGTCAGGCGCTCCATGGCATCAGCGAAAATTGTGCCGGATCACGCACTGAGCCGCTTGCGGCCGCGGGCCCGCCGCGCCGAAAGCACCTTGCGGCCGCCTTTCGTCGCCATCCGGGTGCGAAAGCCATGACGGCGCTTGCGCACCAATTTGCTCGGCTGATAGGTCCGTTTCACGGGATTGATCTCCGCTGCGCGTCCGGCCTCGGTCCGCCGGTCGCGGGGTAATGCCGCCGCGCGATTTGGCGCGGCTTATACGGGACCCCTCCGGGGCCGTCAATGTAACCGGCCGAAGCGGGACCAACCACCAAAGCAGCTTGTAAACGAGCGGTTTAGCCATTGCGCCCCGCCGGTTTTCCCAGGCGTCCCGATCCGCTGTATAGAGTGTCCCGTATTCGTGACAGGACTGAGAATCCGGCAAGGCCACGCGGCGGCTGGTCGTGTCACAAATGCGGCGGACTGACAGTGCAGGAACTCACTCCCGACATTTGCGTCATCGGCGGTGGTGCGGGCGGCCTCGCGGCCGCATCCGCGGCAGCGGCGTTCGGCGTGCCAGTGGCGCTGATCGCGAATAACCGCTTCGGCAATGAAAGCCGCAAAGGCGCCGCCGTATCGTCGCGGGTGCTGTTGGCGGCTGCGGCACGCGCCGACGTTTTGCGCACCGGTACCTCCTTCGGTCTGCGGCCGGGACGCTATGGCATCGATTTCGGTGCAGTCACCGCACACATGCACGATGTCGCCAGGGCAACCTGCGCAAACGACACCCGGGAGCGTTTCGCGGCGCTCGGCGTGCATGTCATCGATGGCGTCGGGCGCTTCACCGACAAGCGTACTGTTGCGGCAGACCATGTCTTGGTTCGGGCGCGCCGCTTCGTCATCGCTACCGGTTCGTCGCCCGCGTTGCCGGCGATCCCGGGACTCGCCGACACCCCGCATCTCACCGACGAGACCGTGACGGAGATCGCCGATTGTCCCCGTCATCTCATTGTCATCGGCGCCGGCGCCGCCGGCCTAGAAATGGCGCAAGCATTCCGCCGGCTCGGTGCCGCAGTGACTGTGCTCGATGCGGCAAAACCGCTCGCGGGCGAAGATCCGGAATGCGCGGCAATCGTGCTCGACGCGCTCGACGAGGATGGCGTTGCGTTGCATGCCGGCGTTGTCATCAAGGGCGTTCGCCGCGCGCTTGCCCGCATCCTGGTGGATATTGAAGGGCCCGGCGGCGCGGTAACCATCGAAGGTACGCATTTGCTCATCGCGACGGCACGGCGGCCCAATGTCGAGGCGCTTGAGCTCGACGCCGCCGGCATCGGCTACGGGCCGGACGGCATCATCGTCGACAAGCGTCTGCGCACAACGAACAAACGCGTCTATGCCTTGGGCGATGTGACGGCCGGTGCGAACGCGGCCCACCTCGCCAGCTACCACGCCGAGCTCGTGGTTCGGCACGCGGTCTTCCGGCAGCCGGTGGCCGTCGATTATCGCGCCATTCCTGCGGTGACCTATACGGATCCGGAGTTGGCCCAGGTCGGCTTTCTGGAGGACGAGGCGCGAGTCCATGCCGGTGCTATTCGGGTGTTGCGCTGGCCCTATCGGGACAACGACCGGGCCCGATCCGAGCAGGCGACAAAAGGACACATTAAAATCGTCACCGATCGCAAGGGCGGCATCCTTGGCGTCACCATCGTTGGGGCGCAGGCTGGCGAGGCCATCGCCGCCTGGACCCTGGCGATCGGCCAGAAGCTCAATATCGGCGCATTTGCGGGACTGATTGCACCCGATTTTACCTATGGCGAGGTGGGAAAACGCGCCGCCACGACATATTTCAGGGGCAGTTTGACCAGTTCACGGGTGCGTCGCATCATAGGGTGGCTGCGTCGTCTCGGATAACGAGACCGCAGCGAGGCTCACGCGATGAGTGATGAAAATGCCATTCAGCCGGCGCCCGTCCGGGCGCCGCGCTTTGGGCTTTCAGGAAAGCTCCTCGTTCTCACGATCCTGTTCGTGATGATCGCGGAAGTGCTGATCTATGTGCCTTCGGTCGCCGCCTTTCGCGTGACCTGGCTGAAGGACAAGCTGGCGACGGCCTATACCGCGGCGCTCGTGCTGGAGGCCGCGCCGAACGGCGTGGTATCCGACACCCTCGCCAAGCAGATTCTCGACAGCATCGGCGCGCGCGCGGTCGCCATGAAAATGGGATCGCGGCGCCGCCTGCTCGCCGTCGGCGACATGCCGCCGCCGGTGACGCACACCTTCGACATGCGCGAGGTCAACTCCTACGACGCGATCGTCGATGCCTTCGGGATCATGCTCGAAAGCAGCAAGGGCAAGGTGATGCGGGTGGTCGGCCCGGCGCCGATGGGCGGCGAGTATATCGAGCTGGTGATGGACGAGCCGATGCTGCGCAAGGCAATGCTGCGTTATTCGGTCGACATCCTGTTGTTGTCGCTGGTCATCTCGGCCATCACCGCGGCGCTGGTCTATCTCGCCTTGCACTACATGTTTGTGCGGCCGATGCGCCGGATCACCGCCAACATGATGACGTTCCGCGCTGATCCCGAAGACGCTGAGCGCATCATCGTGCCGTCGGCGCGCGCCGACGAGATCGGCGTCGCCGAGCGCGAGCTCGCCACCATGCAGACCGAGCTTGCGTCCATGCTGCATCAGAAGAGCCGGCTTGCCGCGCTTGGTCTCGCGGTGTCGAAGATCAACCACGATTTGCGCAATCTCCTGGCCTCGGCGCAATTGTTCTCCGATCGCATCGCACATCTACCCGACCCCGGCGTGCAGCGTTTCGCGCCTAAGCTGATGCGGGCGCTCGAACGTGCCATCGACTTCTGCCAGTCGACGCTGTCCTACGGCCGGGTGCAGGAAGCGCCGCCGGACCGCAAGCCGATCCTGCTCGAGCCGCTGGTCGAAGAGGTCCACGAGACCTTGAACATCGGCAGCGACGGTCCGATCCGCTGGATCAGCGCGGTGGAGCGCGGGCTCGTGGTCGAGGCCGATTACGACCAGCTCTTCCGCATTTTGCTCAATCTCACCCGCAACGCGCTCCAGGCGCTGGAAAGCCGCGACGCGCGCGATCCCGGCCGCGATCAGATCCGCGTCACCGGCCGCCGCGAGGGTGCGGTCGTCGTCATCGAGGTGTCCGACACCGGGCCGGGCTTCTCCGGCAAGGCGCGCGACCACCTGTTCGAAGCCTTCCAGGGCTCGACCCGCACCGGCGGAACCGGCCTCGGGCTTGTCATCGCGGCCGAACTCGTCCGCGCCCATGGCGGCGAAATTCGCCTGGTCGAGGGCACCATCGGCGCCACTTTGCGCCTGACAATTCCCGACCGCGCGGTTGAGCTTGCCGCCCATCGCGGCGCCCGCGCCGGCTAAAAACCCGTATCGGCCGCGCTTGCCACGCCGGGCCTGAATCTATAGCTATGGCGCGCCGTCGGCCGCGATTTTTCCGCCCGATGCACGCGCCCGTAGCTCAGCTGGATAGAGCACCAGACTACGAATCTGGGGGTCGGAAGTTCGAATCTTTCCGGGCGCGCCAGTTTTCCACCGCTGCGGAACAAAGCTGGGCACCGGTAATTTTTGCGACGGCGATAGCCGGCATTTCGACTGAGACGCCGGCTATCCGATCTTGCGGCAAGACTTGGCTGTCGCCTTCCCGCTCAGGTCAATGCTATTTCGACCGTCGAAGTCTTCCTTGTCGTAATCCCAGATTAAACTTCACATCGGCACGACGGCGGTCGCCTCGATCTCGACTTTGGCCCGATCTTCGACCAGGGCGACGACTTGAACGAGGCTCATGGCCGGGAAGTGCTTTCCCATCACCTCGCGATAGGCTTTGCCGAGTTCGCTGAGGCGTGACAGATATTCCTTCTTGTCGAGAACGAACCAGGTCAGCCGCGTGATATGCTCGGGCTTGCCGCCTGCCTCGTTCACGAGCACGACAATATTTGAAAGTGCCTGATGCACCTGGGCGACGAAATCGTCGCTGTCGAACTGCTGCTCGGCGTTCCAGCCGACCTGCCCGGCGAGAAACACAATGCGGCCTTCCGCGGCGATGCCGTTGGCGTAGCCCTTTGGGAGCTTCCAGCTTCGCGGATGAAGCGCGGCGTGGGGCTGTGTCATGTTCCGGCGTTTCTCTCTGTTCCGTCATCCCCGCGTTCGCGGGAACGATCGGCTTCACGACGCGTTCGGCCGCAGCCGGAAGCGCTGAATCTTTCCGGTCTG
>DATJYT010000120.1:0-34838 GCA_035499475.1 Xanthobacteraceae bacterium
GCCGCCATAGATCAGGGTCGGCTGTTTGCCGCCGACGATCAGGCGCGTGCCGGTGCCGCCGTAGATCACATCGCTGCCCGACCCGCCGTAGAGGCTGTCCGGACCCGAACTGCCGTAGATCGTTGCACGCGCGTTGGTCGCGCCGCTCGGCGGCGTGACGGCCGATTCTGTAAGCACGCCGAGGGCGGAAAGAGCGAATGCCAGAGCGACGTGGTCGCCGTAGACTTGGCTCAGGCCTCCGCCGGAAATGAGCAGGTTGTCGCCGGCACCGCCGTAGATGACGTCACCGCCCGAACCGCCGTAGATCGTGGTGTTGCCTTGGCCGCCGACGATCAGATTGCCGCCGCCGCCGCCAACGATCACGTCGTTGCCGGCGCCGCCGAGAATGGTGCTTGAGAGCGCTCCGCCATAAATAATGTCGTTGCCGCCGCCGCCCTTGATGATGGCGTGACCCGCTCCGTCGGCAATCCAGTTGTTGCCGCCGCCGCCGAATATGACGTTCGTACCCGAGCCGGCCTCGATCGTATTGTTGGCGGAGCCGCCAGTGATGAAGTTGTTGCCGTTACCGACCGTGATGATGTCCGGCCCGGCACCTCCCGACACGGTGTTGTTGCCGTCGCCGAGTGAGATCGTATCGGTACCACCGCCGCCCTGCACCGACGTCGCACCGTCGCCGGAACGGATCAGATCCGAGCCGGTGCCGCCGATCACCGTGCTGCTGCCGGTTCCGGTCTGGATTACGTTGTCGCCGCCGAGAACGGTGATCTTGTCGTTGCCGGTGCCGCCCAGAATGGTCGAATCGCCGAAGCCCGAGATGATGACGTCGTCGCCGATGCCGCCGTCGATGATGTTGTCGCCGTTACCAGCCTCAATGAATTTCTCACCGGTGCCGCCGTAGATCGTGTTGTTGCCGGTGCCGCCGACCACGATGCCGGCATCGAGCCAAATGACTCCGGCGTAGATGTCGTCGTTCCCGACTCCGCCCGTGATCGAGTTGAATCCCGTACCGGTTTCGATCAGGTCATCGCCGTTGCCGCCAAATAGCGTATTGGGCCCGTTGCCCGCGAGCATTGTCTCCTCGCCCGTCCCGCCGATGATCGAATTTGCGCCGGTGCCGCCGATAATTGAGGTCTGATTGGTCCAGCCGATGTTATTCGCGGCCTGGCTCCAATTGATCCCGGCAACGATCAGATCATTGCCGTTACCGCCGAGAATCGAATTCGAGCCGATGCCCGCCAGGATCTGGTCGTTGCCGGTGCCGCCTGTGACAGTGTTCTTGCCGTTCCCGACCTGGATGATGTCGTCGCCCTGTCCACCCATGATGGAGCTCGCACCGGTGCCGCCGATCAGCGAGTTGTTGCCGCTCCAGCCAACCGCCGGACCTGCGGCGCTCCAATTGATGCCGGCAACGATAATGTCGTCGCCGTCGCCGCCGTCGATGACGTTCGAGCCGGTGCCGACAAGAATCTGGTCGTTGCCTTGGATTGCGGAATCGGTATTGCCGGTGATGATATTGTTGCCGTTGCCGGCCTCGATGATGTCTGTTCCGGCGCTGCCCCCAATCGTATTCGTGCCCGTCCCGGTGAGCCCGGCAACGATGGTGTCCTGACCGACACCACCGTTGATCAAATTCGACCCCGTTCCGGTGGTGATCAAATCGTTGCCGACGCCGCCGAAGATCGTATTGCGGCCGTTGCCGACGGCAATAACGTCGTTGCCGAACACGCCAGTGATCGAGTTGTTGCCGTTGCCACCGGTAATGCTGTCATTGCCGACCCCGGCCGTGATGTTGTTGTTGCCGTTGCCGACTACGACGATATCGTTGCCGTCGCCGGTGGTGATCAGATTGTCACCGTCGGCGGACGTGATGTAGTCGGCGCCGGAGCCGCCGCGTATCGTGTCGTTCTTGGTGCCGCCATCAAGCGTCGAGCCGCCATTGCCGCCGATGATCGAATCGGTACCGGTGCCGCCGTAAATGTTGTCGTGATCAGGACCGCCATAGATGACGTCGTTGCCGGTACCGCCGGTGATGGTATTGCCGTCATAGCCGGGATTGCTGGGGGCCGGCGCCGCGACGATGAGATCGTTGCCGCCGCCACCCATAATCACGTCGGCGCCAGACGAGCCGTAAATCGAATCCGAGCCTTCGCTCGCCGTTCCTCCGGTCAGCGTCGACGCGACCAAGCTTCCGACAATGATGTTGAAGTCGGTGAGATACTCAGTCCCGAACACCGGGCTGGTAGCGATGCCGGTCCCCAAATTCACGTTCACGGGGCCCGGTAGTGGCACATAGGAAATTTCGTTGGTGCCGTCGACGAACGTAAAGGTCGAAGTCCCGGGGCCCGCGGGTCCGGGGGCGATCTCGACGAAGTTCGTCTCGCCGCCCGGGATGTACGGAGCAAAGAGGCCGCCGGGTCCGCTGATATTCTCGTCACCGCCTGGACCGAACGGCACATTCAATGGTCCTGCGGCGCCGACAACGACAGTATCGTTGCCGGGTGGCATGGTATCGGCGCCACCGGCGCTACCGACCGGTGGAATATCACCCGGCTGCAGTTGCCCGCTCAGCCCTTGCGGCGGTTTCTGGTTCTCGATGAGTTGGTTACCGGTGCCGGCGTAGATGATCGAGTTGCCTGAACCAGCCTGAATCGTGTTGTTGCCGGTATTCGCGATGATGGTGTCGTTGCCGTTGCCGCCGCTGATCGAGTCCGCCGGGAGCGGTCCCGGCGACGGGTCCGCGCTGCCGACCAGCACGTCGTTGCCGTTGGAACCCATCAACGTCGATGATCCGCCGCCGGACTCGAAGACGTCATTGCCGCCGATCAGCGTCCCGGTCTCGGGATTGGTCGTCTGGACGTCCACAGTCCCTGTATTCGTGGAATTCGGTACCGACGTTGTCCCACCTGTGGTGGAGTTCTGGTCGGCGTTGTATTGGACGCCGCCGGTTCCCGTGAAATCGGTCTCGACGGTGTTCGGCGCGAGATTGTTGACGATGATCGTGTTGTTGCCGTCGCCGGTGCGCGCAATGATTTCCGATACCGGTCCGCTGGGGGTTTGGCTTTCCCAGACGTTCTGTTGCGGATTCCACCACCAGACGGTGACCATATTGCCGCTGTTGATGTCGATCACATAGGTTGAGCTGTCGTTCTCGAGCACCTGTTGCGGGTCGTCGGGATGAGCGAACAACGGCTGCGCCGGCGTACCGTCATTGTTTTCGCGCTGATTGGCGGTAGCGCCCACGTAAAGATCAAACTGGCCGGTCTGCGGATCGTAGAAGCCGAGCGGATCTATATCGGCCGGCGTCGGCGCCGGCGACGGATATTGGAAGAACGTGACCGACGCGAGCTTGATCGACCCGCTCGGGCCGAAGCCCCAAAAAGTGCTGTAGAGCAGCGCAACGAAAACAGATCCCGACGCCGACACATCGAAAGGACCGAGTTCGCCTGCGTTGAGATCGAATGTCGTCTGTTGCGAGAAAACATCGTAGTGCACCATCGGCTGCTGCTCGGTCGCCGTCGGCAGATAGACGCGTGCGGCAAGATCGATGCCGCCTTCAATACCGACGCTCAGCAGGCCGAGCAGAACGCTGGCGTCGATGCTGACGCCGACGGAGGCATCGAGTTTGAGAACGTCGGCTGCATCGGACGTATTCGCCAGCAACGGATCACCGGCCAAAAAGATGCCGTCGAGCAGGCTTGGCGTGCCGCCACTCGCAGTTTGGCCGCGGATCAAGTCTAATATGCCCGTCGAATCGTAACCAAACTGGACGCCGACATCGAACCCGAGGCTCAGGTTGAGATCGACCGCCGCGGTGAGAATCCCGAAAAAACTGACCGCGAACAACGGGATCGTCTCGGTAACCTGAGCCGCGAATCCGAGGCTGACGTCGAAGAATTGGACCTGTTGGCCGAACAGCAAGCCGAGAATGCTGTCGGGGTTTTCGAAGAACGGGAACGTTATCGATGCTTCCGATTTTGACGTCGATTCCGAGCTACCGGTGCCGAGCGAAGTTATGTCACCGTCGATCGTGCTCGCCGCGTTGCTGATCGCGTCGCCGGCCGCGCCGATTGTATTCTGCGCATCCTCCAAGGCAGAAAATGCACTTCCCACAGGACTGCCCGAGAGCAGCCCCATAATGGCTCCGGCGACAGAACTGTCTCCTTCGGAGCTGGCAAGTTGGCTGAAATTTCCGACCTGGTCGCCGAGGCTGGCGATCTGGCTGTCGTTTGTGACGTTAACCTGCGGCAGCGCAAGATTCTTTCCGGAGAAATCAAAATTGCCCAACGGAATCATCAACTGAGCGGCTGGACCGGAAATGTCGCTGTACACATTGTCCAGATCCAGAATGATCGAAATGACTGTATTGCCGATCTTGGCGACCGTCTTGGGGTCGGCGCCGCCGAGGAGACCATCGTCGGCCATCATATCGACGGCGAAATTGAGCCAGTCGTAAGGGATTGACGAGCTTGGATCGTAGCTCGGCAGCACCAAGTTGATGACCGCCGCCGGCACGCCCGAACTCGACGCAAAACTGAGAATGCTGCTGATGACCGGCATCGGACTGGTCAAGAAATTGAACAGACCGTCGAGCGGCTGCGTCGCTTCGTAGAACGGCTTGAGAATCGGCGCCAAGAAATCGGTGATGGCCGTGCCGAGATCGATTTCGATATTGTTCAGACCGACCGTCGGCGATGGCAACGAACCGGTCGACAGTGACGTTCCGTCTATATCCCAGTTGAATTCGAGCTGACCGGTGATGCTCGGAAATTGGCTGACATCCGTGTAATCGCCGGTCTTGGAATCCAATTGAAAGTCGGCGCCGAAGGCAAAATTCAGCTCGGATTGCGTCTTGAGGCTGAAATTCGGTGTCGCGGTCAGATTTGAAATATCGGAAAATTGAATTTGCGTACCGCCGTTAAGGGCCGTTCCTCCGGTCGCTCCGCCAATCCCGACGCCGATGGTTCCGAATATGCCGGTGTGACTGGACGGATTGCTCTCATTTGGTTCGGTGAGCAACGCTTGCAGAAATGCGATCGATCCGACGGCCTGGAAGCCGTTTGCGAGGTAGAAGCTGACGTCGAAATTAACGGGTGACCCTTTGGTCGCGCTTGAGCCGGCCACCAAATAGGCCGTCGTCGCTGTCATCCCGAGACCGACATCGAACGTCCAGCCGATCGAAGCGGTGACATGCGAGGATTGTGTCAGAGACAGCCCCAGTCCGGGCAGGCCGATATTGGCGCCGACGGGAACGTTGCTGCTGATGGTCTGCCCGAGAGTGAGGTCGATCTCGAGCTGCGTCACATGGGTCAGATCGACGGACGAGCTCGAAGTCAGCGTCTGCGTACCGGAGGTGTCGGAATCGATATATTCGAAGACCACGTCACTGGTCGGGTTCGCATCCGGCAACAGGCCGACTGACGATAATGCGGAAACGATATCCTGCTGCACGGTGGTCAGCAGCGATCCGCTGTTGGCGAGATCTGCTTTGACCTGGGTCTTCAGCGACGAAATCTCGTTGACGATCGGCTGGAACAGTGTCTGCGGATTGAGATCGTTGGCGAGTTGATTGCCGATGAACGGCAGATTGAAAGCGAACGAGGTAGCGTTGCTGATATCGGACTCGACCCGGCTGATCTCGCTGTTCAGATCGTTGAACACCGACACCACCTGAGTCTCAAGCGCCGACGGTGGGATCGGCGTGACGGTGAGGGTCTCGGAATTCGGCGTCGCGAGATTGTCGCCGGCGGCCACGGTTTCGGCGGCGTCGGTGGAGCCAGACGACACCACCGTCATATTGATCCACGGATTGGTAGCCGATGTTCCGGTCAGCGTCGGCGTCGCGCTCTGCGCCGCATTGGCGAAACCGTTTGAGCCAGACGTATAGGTGAGCGGGCTTGCCGGCGTTGCCGCAAACGATTCGGAGACGTTGATGACAATATCCGCGGTACCGCCCGCGACCGTTTCCGACGTTCCGTCGACCGTGGCATTACCGGTCAAACCCGCGCTGACATTCTTGTACTCATTGTTGGAGCCGATGATCGCGCTCGTGACTTCGAATACCGGCGCGCTGGGGGTCGTCATGTCGACGCCGAACACCAGGTTCAAGCTCTGCGTGGTGCTTTGGGTCAGGCTCTGCGTGGTACTGAGCGAGTGGCCGCTCGCGGTGACGCTGAGCCCGGTATTTGTCGCCGCGACACTACTTGTCGCGGTCAACGTCAACTGGATCGTCTCGAGATTGGGGTTCGAATTCGTCGGTACGGTGGTCGTCGCCGTCACCGTCGTTGAGCCCGAGGTCGAGCTCAGCGCGTTGAGCGCAGCAGCCAGCCCGCTGATCGTCGGGCTGGTTGGATTGGCGGTGAAGTAGGCTGACGCGGCGTTCTCGATCGCGACGATCGGGTCAGCAGCAGCCCCGGACGTACCCATGCCGGCAAACGAGTTCAACGCTGCGACCTGACCGATGCTCCGGTTAATGAACGGCGCGCTCGGTGTCAGCGCCGTCGTCGAAGCAAGTTGGCCGACCGCGCTATCGAAGGCCGCAAGCCCGCTGTGGATGACTGAGGCCGCCGCAGCGTTCAAATCGCCGGACAGCAGCAGACGGGGCTCCAGCGCCTCGAAGGCAAACAAGTGTTTCGGATTGTGTTTCGGAATGGCAGAGCGGCGTTGGTGTGCAGCGCGCGCCGCCCTCACGGCACTGCCCAGCTTGCTCAAACGCCCCGTACTTCCGGCCTTGGCTTGTCGCATAACACGCTCCGCCAAAGCTTCGCCCCGGCCAATTCCCCGAGCGCGCTTTCAATTAAGTGTCCGGCATTTCCTCAAGGTTGTAAACGGCCTGCGCGACCAATAAACGACCGCTATTGCCGTTAATCGTCGGAATCTTTGCGCCGTACCACGTTCATGCGAAATCAAGGCGTGGCGCACAAAAAAATTTGGTGCGGACGACCAGAACCGGATACCTCTCGCATGCGAAGAGCGCCGGTAGACGCAATCCGATCGGCTGATACGGCTGCAATCGAATCAAAACCGAAGCGACTTGGAGCTTTCGCCGGTGCGGCGGTAGGAGGAAATGACGGCGCCCCGCGTCAGTCCAGACCTCCGGCGAAAGCCATGACCTTCGCAAGCTGCTGGTCGCGCCGTAACAATTGAAGCCGCGCCCGCAGGCCACGCGTGTCGCTCAAGTGTTGGGCGCGAGAAATCGCAAGCCGCGTCCACGCCGGCCGCAAGTTCAGCACATCGCCCCATCTCGGATGCAGGCAGGCCAATACGCCGTCCTCGCGCGAGATCAACTCTATCACCCGGCCGGGATCGCCCTGCCGCGCGCAGCGTCCGATCAACTGCCGGTCGACGCGGCGCGAATCATGCCGCTCGCAGATCATCACCACGAGACCGCCGAGTTCCGCGACCCCTGGCCCGAGCCGGATATCAGTCCCGCGGCCCGCCATGTTGGTCACCACCGTGATCGTTCCGCGCACGCCGGCATGGGCGACGATTTCAGCTTCCGCGCTGTCTTGCGCGGCGCTGAGCACACGATGCGCGACGCCTACCGCCGCGAGCGCGGCGCTCGCACGGTCGGCCTCGGCAACGCTGCGCACGGCGACCAGCGCCGGCTGGCCGCGTGCCTGAAGCTCCTTGGCGATATCCGCGGCCGCCGTCCACAATTGATCGCGGCTCTCGAACGTGCGCGGCGCGTCGGTTGTCCGCCGTAGCGGCAAGCGGCGCGGGATTCGCGTCGCTTTCAAACCATAAACGGCATACATTTCCGAAGCGACCTCACGCACCGTGCCGCTCATGCCGCAGACGAAGGCGTAACCGCGGAAGTAGCGTTGGAAGCTGATGCTCGCGATCGACTTTTTTTCTCCGGTCGAGGCGCAACCCTCCTTCATTTCCACCATCAGGCTCAAGCCGTGGCCCCAATGCCGGTCCGGCGTCACCCGCCCGCTCTGCTGATCGATCAAGACGATCTTGTCGTCGCGTACGAGGTAGTGCCGATCGCGCTTGAGGACATGGCGCGCCGAGATCGCCGAGCGAATGAGCTCTTCACGAATAAGGCGGATCCGCCAAGGTCCGGGAAGCGCCGACACCTCGTTTTCCAGGCGGTCGATCCCGTGTTTGGTCATTGTCGGCATGTAGTCGAAGGGATCGATGACGAAGTCGATGCCGGGACGAAAGTCGGCGGCGAGATCGAGCGCCTGTCTGGCGACATCGTCGGTGATGTCGCCGGCGCGATTGGTCGAGATCAGCAACGGCGTCACCGCCTCGTCGATCAGAACACTGTCGATCTCGTCGACGATGGCGACATCGAGACCGCGTTGCAGCGGCAACGCGGCGCCGTCTCGCGCAATACCCAGCGCGCGGCCGATCTTCAGCGCGAGCGTCGGGTTCGCGGGATGGAACGTGCGTATCAGGCCGTCGCGCAAAAAATCGAACACGACTTCCTTGCTGGAGACGTAGACGACGTCGCGCCCATAGGCTGACAGCCGCGATGGCCCCGGATCACCGCCGACGATGACCCCGGTGCCGAGCCCAAGCGCGGCATAAGCAGGCTCAAGTTCGCGCGCGTCACGGTTTGCCAGATAGTCGTTGGCGGTGACGACGTGCACGATACGACCAGCCAGCGCAAAAACCGATGCCGCGAGATACGCGGCTAGCGTTTTGCCCTCACCGGTTTCCATTTCGGCGACCGCACCTGCCAACAAGGCGCTGGCGCATGCCAATTGCTCGGTGAACGGCGTCAGCTTCAGAATGCGACGTGCAACTTCACCGGCAATCGCAAGTCCTTCGACGACATTGCCCCGCGACAGGCCCTTGGTCCGCAGCGCAAGCCGCACGTCGACACGCCGGCGCGCAAGTTCGTCATCAGAGAGACCGGCGAGATCCTGCATCCGGCTTGCAGCAGCGAGGCCGTCTTGCATCGCTCGTCGCGACCGCCAGCCGGCCATGGCGATCGAAAAGCGCGCGGCAACCCAAGTTAAAAATGAATCGGCGTCGGACCGCTCGCGCCGAACCGCGCGGCGCGGTGCGACGCGTCCCACCGTGCCGACGCTGCCGAGTGCGGCGTCAGACATGGAAGCGGCCGAGAAACACTTGCCGGGCGGCGCGGTAGAGCCTTTCGATCAGCGGAGAGGCGCCGTGATTGAAGCGCACCCAGACCCGCTCGCCCCAGCGCTCGACGGTGAAGCCGGGCGGCGGAGCAACATCGATTTCAAAGATCGAATCGAGGATTGCATCCTTGTCCTTCGCCGTCGGGTCGGGCGAGAACGGACCGCCGGTCGCGGTCGAGAAAGCCGGCGAAGGAAGCAGATGCGTCGATTTCGGCACTTCGCGTTGGAGCACCGCGGAATCCAGACGCGTCCAGGGCGCCTCGTCGAAGCGAATCGATACCGAAACGGTTCTATCGCCAAAATATTCGATCTCGTCTTCCGGAACATACGCGCGAATGATCGGCGATTTGCCTGCCACCACATAGCCTACCGTCGTTCCGCGCTTGACGAAGCCATCGATGAGATCGGGCGCATTGGGAACGATCAGCGTGCCGGCCCGCGGACTGCGGATGACCAGATCGTTCTGCTGGCGAATAAGGTCGTCGAGTTCCTGCCGCGCCAGATCATGCTGCCGCTCGAGAACCTGAGAATCGAATTGGGACAGTGCCTCCGCCGCGACCAGTCGCGCCTCGACCTCCTCGACGCGGGCCTCTGCCTTCTTGCGCTTTGCGGCGATGAACGGGTCCTCAAGCCGAATGAGCTCATCGCCGGGGCTGACAGTTGAACCGGGCTTGGCAACGAACGCCTCAAGCCGGCCCGATGCCTGCGCGACGACGCGAGAATCGTCCGGAATCCACACCATACCGCGGGCAACTGTCGCGTTGGGAATGGGCACGACACCCAGCACAAATACGATCGCACCAAGGCTCAATACCGTGCCGGCAATGGCGCGCCGCCGCAAACCGGTCAGCACCGGCGAGACCAAAACGAACCGCAAACCTTTCAAGATCGGCCACACAATCGAGGCGGCGGTCATCCACACCGCGAGCACGGTGCCGACAACGATGTATTTCGTCGCAATGAATATCGCGATCCCATACAGAGTGAACATGCGGTAGACGAACGAAGCCGGCGCATAGACGGCGAACCAAAATCGCTCGCCGGGCGCGATCACCGGATCGCGTGCGTCCGTCAGGCCAAAGAGATAGCGCTGGATCAGATAGAGATAATAGCGCTGCGAGCGCGACCCCAGATTGGGCACTTCGAGAACGTCGCTCAGAATATAGTAGGCGTCGAACCGCAGCAGTGGATTGCCGTTGAATATAAGCGTCGACACGCTTGCGGTGAGCAGCGCGTCATAGGCAATCGAGCGGATCGGTCCCGGCTGCGCATCGAGCCAAATCCACATTGCAAGCGCGGCGACGGCAAGCTCCACGATCATACCGGCAGCGGCGACGAGCGCGCGCTGCCACTTGCTCGGAACCATGGCCGAAGCCGACGCGTCAACATAGGGCGCCGGCAAAAGCGTCAGCAGCATGACGCCCATTTCGTGAACCTCGACGCCCGCGAGCTTCGCCGCATAGGCATGTCCGAATTCGTGAAGGATCTTCAAGAATGGATAAACCAGGACGAGCGTGAGGAGATTCTGGTTGGCCAGAACCTTGTCGGCGATGTCTCTCGTCAGTTCGCCCCAATTGGCGAACATCTGCAATGCCAGCCAGACGACAGCGCAAAGCCACAGCGCACCGCCGAGCCATCCGCAGAACGGGCGGACCAGGTGGACGGTCGCATCGAGGAAGCGGTCCGGATCGAACAAGGGAATCCGCAGAAACATCGGATTGCGCAGATTTGCCGTCCAGAAAAAATCACGTTCGGCCTTGCCGCGCTCGGCAAGCTCACCTTCGTCCACCGACGCGTCGGAGCGCAACAGATGAGCGACATAAAGCTGCGACGCGGTTTGCAGGATTTGGTCCTGCGATGGCGCGTCCTCGCCGAATTGCTCCACCGTCTGACGCCAGATCTGGTCCAAGGTTCGCGTGCCGTCCATCCGCGCCAGCACGAAATAGACCGCGGGCGAGAAGCGATGCGAGCGCGTCGAGAGCTGATCGCGAACCACGTACCAAACGGCGCCCCGAACAACGTGGCGCTCGATCACAACGCCCTCGCGCACCTTAGGCTTGAGGTTCTCGACCCGGTGCCAGAGCGGCGAATGAATTGACGCGCCAGTCATGTCTGGAGCATCCAGCTCACGGAATGAGGCTCCAAGCCTTGATCCGCATCCAATCGACGAGCGGGTGGACCCAGATCCAGGCCACATTGCGCCTGCCGACCTCGATCTTGACCACACCCTCCATGCCCGGACGCAGGCTCTGGTCGCCGGCATCGATGGGCGCGATCACCTCAAATCCGTTGACGCCCTCGCCGGCCTGGGCCACCGACGTAATCGACGCGATGACGACCGGGAAAGTCCGATCCGGCAGGGCCGACAGCAGCAACTCGCCGCTCTGGCCCGGCTTGACGAACCCGACCTCGGATTCCGGGACGACCGCGTTCATGCGATAGCGATCGAGCGGCGCAAGCTCGAACAGCACGTCGCCTCGCGACACCGGCTTGCCGACGGATTGGCTGAGATCGCCGCTCACCACAACCGCATCGAAAGGAGCGCGCAACTCCGCCCGCGCGATCATATGGTCGGAGAGGTCGATCTCGGCGTCCGCCTGATTGATCTGCGCGCGCGAAATATTGACTTCAGCCAAGTCACGCTTGGCGAAGGCCTTGTCGAGTTCCAATTGATACTGCCGTTTGTGCGCGATTTGTCGAAGCCGCTCGAGCTCCAGTTCATTATCATCGAGGTCGGCGAGTGGCGCATTGGCCTTCACAACGTCGCCGGCGCGCGCAAACTGCGCGTGGATGAACCCGTCGAACGGCGCGGACACGATGCGGCGGGTTTCGCCTTGAATCTGCGCCTTCGCACGTACGCGATATACGTCGGTGGCGAAGGTGAGATAAGCCGCAGCGACAAGCACTGCGGCGGTGACCGCCTTCAACATCAGATGGCGAGGGCCGATCAGTTTTCCCGAAAGCTCTGCGGCCCGGTCCACGGCCAACGCCACCAAGGTTCGATCGACGCGCCACTTCTCCTCGAGCAAGTGGCCCGCACCTGCCCCGAGCGCATCGATGAGGTCGATCTCGTCCGATGTAAAGGCGCGGCTCGACCGGGCCAACGTTACCGCGCCGATGGCCTCATCTTTGGAATAAAGCGGAACGGTGAGAACATGCGCGCCATTCAAGACCCGAGAAAGCCTTTCGTGCGCGGCCGTCGCGAGCGATGACGCTGAGCCGGCTTGTGGCGCGCTCAGGGCCGAAAGCTGATCAATCGCCTCGTCCTGCGCGGCCTCGATTGTCCGCGACAGCGCGTTGCGGCGGTCCACCGTCGCGTTTTGCGACGCCGCGATCAAACGTGATTTTTTCCGACGAAATCGGCCGACACCGACATTGTCGCAATCGAGCCGCCGCGCCAAGCTGTTGGCGAGGGCACGCGCGGCATCGGCGCCGCCCGTCTGCGCGGCAATCGCGTCGATGGCGCCAATAAGGTATTGCGCGCGATCGGCTGCGCCAAGATTGCGGCGGTGGGCATCGCGGCCGAGAAACGCCTCAATGCCGGCCGTGCTCCATTGCAGGTGGCGCACAATGCGCCTGAGGTCCGCGGCGTTGTCCGATCCCGCCTCGACCAGCACCGCGCCATGCAAGAGGCCCGAGAATACCAGTGGAAAGCCGATGCGCGAGGCGGCATCGCCTGACGTCTCGATCGCGGGGCGTCTGCGCTCGATCGCAGCATGAAGAACCGCGGCGGATTTCTCCATGAAAGCGTCGTTGGCTCCATCCGCGCCTTCGGGGAACCGCGCGATCGACTGGAATGGCCCCTGCTCCGCCGGCCCGATCAACATCTCGCAGCGGCGCAGGCCGTCCGCAGAGCGCGCTACCAGTATCACCCAAGCGCGCGCAAAATCCTGCAGACTTTCGGTCTGTGCGAGAATACGCCAAACGTCCGGCTCCGCGGACTCTTCCGTGCGCGTTGCAAACGACGCTACAAACGAGGAACTCGCCTCGGTCTGCACGAGCTTGCGCTCTCCTTAGCCTCCGATGTCGAGGGTACCGTGCCGTTTCTCATATTCAGCGACACGTCCGCCGAGCAGTACGCTCAAGCGCTTGGCAGCGAACGGCGTCAGCACGATGCGATTCAAGAGCTTGACCTCAAAGCCTTTGGGATCGTCGATATTGAGTTTGTTGTTCACGCCGAACAACAGCGAAAACTCCTCGCGCGTGCTCAGGACATTAATCACGTTCGCGAATTCTGTGCGCATTTGGCTTTGATCCCAATGCACTTTCGCGACCGGCTGCTCGGTGGTGGCGGCCTTCGGCTCAGCGTCTGGCTTATTCATGAAAACCTCTTTTGTGGCGTAAACGCTGCACAATGCAGGCGCTATTTGACGTAGAGGCAGTATCTTGAAGCGCGAAATCCAACAGGCGCAGCGTCAAATTTTAGCGATAGACTCCGCCAAGCATCATTACGAATGCAACACCTTGTCAACATGATCGCCGCAGCGCCGTTACCGCGGAACGGACCATAAATTTCCGGGTGCCGTCCAGTTACACGCCTCAAATACCCTATTTCGATACCACCTCCCCGGCGATCTCAAGTCGGCAACGCTTTCAACACAGCCAAAGGACAATTGGCGCCCTTTCGCCGATCGCCGCCCGACAGAAAGATTTTATAATTCACCTTAGAACCATCACCGTGGTCGGCGCGACTAAGGTTATCTGCACCAGGAAAGCCGCTAACCCGTTCCCACACCCCCCGTCCCCCGACCCCGGGCCGGGTTAGCGCGAAGCGGCCGGTTTCTTCCCCGAGAGCCGGCCGCTCCCCCTGTCTGTGTATTCCAGACCGAGAAGCTGTTTGAGCGAGAATTCCCGCGCGTAAGATTTAATCGTGATTCAACGAGGGCCAGGGGGGCGGCCCTTGCCAACCGCCAGGCTGACTGTATCGGCTTCCCTCCCCGGGATTGCGCGGCTTGGAGAGGAAGGGTGACGGCGGGCTCGCCTTGTTCTTTTCGAAATGCGCAGCGTGCCGCACGCTGCGACCAGTTTGCCCTTGGGTCGTTTCTTGAGCGACTGCCAAGCTCGCGTTGGCTACCGCCAAAAACAAAGCCAACAAAACGACTTGACGTCGGCGGTAAATGCTTTTTGTGAAGGCGCGCATCTCCAGAACTTTCAAATTGGAGCTCATTGACGCGCCGCCGCGACCTCCTGACGGCGGCTGACGGCCAGCAACAGGATGGACCCAGGCGTTTATCTATGTGTTGGTGCCGCAGTTGGAAGCCAGCCAGTTCAACTGCGCCCGTCTCGTACTTACCCGCCGGCGCGATTCCAGCCGCGCGCCCGGTCGCCATAGACCTCGAACCCGCTCTGCGTCACCACCACCGTGTCTTCCAGCTTGATGAACCCGCGTTGCGGATGCTGCAGCGTCGTTTCAACCGATACCACCATGCCAGCTTCGAGCGGACGATCCGCATCATAAGCGTCGTACGGCACCGGCCCCGAATTGGTGAGCCTCGGCGCCTCATGGCTCACGAGACCCATGCCGTGGGCAAGAAAGTGCGTGTGGTTGTGCACCTTCGATTTGTGCAGCACGGCGTTTGCCGCTGCATAGATTTCCTTGCCGAGGGCGCCGGCCTTGATCGGCTTCATTGATGCCTGCTCGATGGCCTCGACCTCGGCAAGCAGATCGACAAGCTCGGCATCGGGTTCGCCGATAATCCCCATGCGCGCGAGATCGCCGATGTAACCATGGTAATTGCCGCCGGAATCAAGCGACAGCACATCGCCCTTTTCCCAGCGCTGATCCGAAGGCGAGCGATTGAGACTCGCGCCCGCCGCGATCAGGCAATAGTCGAAGGTCAGTCCGCGCAGCGTTTCTTCGCGGCGCAGCGCTTCAGTCAGTTCAGCCTTCGTGGCGCCAGCGCCATGATTTTTGATCACGGCCAGCATCGAGTCGATCACGGCGTCCGACGCGTATTTCAGCTTCTCCAGCTCTTCGGGGGTTTTGCGCGCGCGCAGACGCTCGAGCACGAACAATGCATCCTTAAGCTCGCCGTCGGGAAATGCCTTGCGCAGCGCATCCGTGGAATCAGCTGGAATGAAAGCGAGTTCGACGCCGATGCGCTTAGGCTTCGGCATGATCTTGCGCACGTATTCGAGCGCACGCTCCATCACGTCGACCGACCCCGAACTCTTGGTATTCACCTCGGAAACCCAGAACGGCTTCACTTCGTTCTGAAAGCCCTCCATGCGGTGGCCGAAGAAGCCGGCCTTCTGCGGCGAGCCCTTCAGATATACGAAGACCGGCAGGTAGCGGCTCAAGCCCATCGCATCCATGGACTCGAAAAAGAAGGCCCGATGGCCGCCCATCAGGTACTGGACGTTGTGCTTCGACGTCGCCAACAGCACATCCATCCCGGCTTCGTCCATCAGCCGGTCGAGCCGGTCGGTGTCGAACGGGGCTATGCCTTGCCGCTTGGTGACGTCGAGCATGTCGGTCTCCTCGATAGTCGAGTTCCAATTCTGAACTGTTAGCCTAGCAAATCCGTCGCAGCGCATGAACCGCTGCGCGTTGCCTATGTAGGGTATCGTGCACGATGCCCTCTGAATTCCCCTGAAATCAGCACGTTAAATTGACAGCGTGATACAAGCTAAAATACCTGCGGCTATGCAGCAAAGACGTGTCACAACCCAGAATTGCTGCCTCAGGTTGGGTTATGCCAAATTTACGAAGCGAAAAGCAACTTTTATGCCGCCGCTATATAAGATGAACTTCTTTTCATCTTCCAGAAAGGTCTTCGCAAAGCTATAGAGTAAAGAGTACAAGCACTAAGCACGGGTGCGACCTTACGGCGCGCTAGCGTGCATTTCAGAGGGAAGGCCGTGGAGACGAGCCCTACGGCGACGGGCCGGAAGAGCCGTCGTATCGTATTATTGATAGCCTTGCTGGCGATTTTGGTCACTGGAGGTCTTGGCTATTGGTATCGGTCCCAGGGCCCCGACCCGGCTCACGTCGCGCGCAGCGGTCGAGGGGCCGTACCGGTCAGCGTCGCTACCGTATCGCGCCAGGATGTGCCGATCTATCTCACCGGCCTCGGTACCGTGCAGGCCTTTTTTACCGTCGCCATACATGCACAAGTCGACGGCAAGCTTCAGGATGTCTTTTTCAAGGAAGGACAGCGGGTAAAGAAGGGCGAGGTCCTCGCCAAGATCGATCCGCGCCTCTACAAAGCTGCGCTCGACCAGGCGAAGGCGCGCAAGGCCATGGACGATGCGGCGCTGATCGCCACGCAGAAGGATCTCGAGCGCTTCAAAGCCCTCGTTCTCCGCAACGCCGAGACTCAGCAAAATCTCGATTCGCAGCAGGCCAAGGTCGATCAGACCAAAGCTCAGATCGATGCTGATGTCGCCGCCATTGAAACGGCCCAGACCAACCTCGACTACACTGACATCGTCGCGCCGACCGACGGCCGCATGGGCGTGCGACTGGTCGACCCCGGCAACATCGTGCACGCCAATGACCAAGGCGCCATTGCGATCCTGACTCAGACGGAGCCAACCGCCGTTACTTTCACCCTTCCAGCGCAAACGCTCAACGGCGTCCGCGACGCGTTGGGGCGCGGCACAGTCGACGTCGCGGCTTACGATCGCGACAACGTCAAGCTCCTGAGCAAGGGTACGTTGATAACCGTCGACAACCTTATCGATCCGGCGACCGCCACCTACCGTCTAAAGGCGGTGTTCGGCAATGAAGACGAGAAATTGTGGCCCGGCGAATTCGTAAACGCCCAACTGCTCCTGGAAACCCAAAAAGACGTCATCGTTATACCGCCGACCGCCGTTCAGCGCGGACCGAAGGGCCTGTTCACTTGGGTTGTCAAAGACGACAACACTGTCGAGCCGCGTCCGATCGAAACCAGCGCGACGACCGGTGACCGCACTATCGTGACATCGGGGGTGAATGCCGGCGAGCGCGTCGTTACCGACGGCCAATATAAGCTTCAGACCAACGCGCCCGTCACCATTACGGCACCGCGAACTGCGGGATCGCCGGGGGGAGCGACGTGAGCATTTCGGAACCATTCATCCGGCGGCCAGTCGCTACCACGCTTTTAATGGCGGCGCTTGCGTTCATCGGGATTGTTTCCTTCCCGTTTTTGCCCGTTGCGCCGCTCCCGCAGGTCGACTTTCCGACCATCCAGATTACGACGACGTGGACCGGAGCCAGCGCCGAGACCATGGCGACGTCGGTTGCCGCTCCGCTTGAGCAGCAATTCGGTCAGATCGCCGGCATCACGCAGATGACGTCGCAGAGTTCGCTGGGCGCGGCGACGATTGTCATCCAATTCGATCTCGATCGGAACATCGATTCTGCAGCTCAGGACGTGCAGGCGGCCATCACGGTTGCAGCCAAGCAGCTGCCGCAAGCTCTCACGACCCCGCCGGCTTACAAGAAGGTTAATCCTGCCGACGCGCCGGTGCTTTTGTTGTCCGTGCATTCCGACACTGTGCCGCTGATCACCGTCGACGAATATGCCAACGTCTTTCTGGCGCAGCAGATCTCTCAGGTTCCTGGCGTCGCGCAGGTTTCGGTCTTCGGCGACCGTACGCCGTCAATTCGCGTGCAGGTCGATCCCGCCAAGCTTGCTGCGACCGGGATAACACTCGAAGACATTCGCGGCACGCTGGTGACTTCAACCTCTAACTCGGCCAAAGGCGTCATCAGTTCCGACAAGATGACCTTCACGATCGCCGCCAATGACCAGATCACCGACGCAAGCAAGTTCAATGACGTCGTGCTCGCCTATCGCAACGGTGCGCCGATCAGGGTGCGTGACGTTGGCCAAGCTGTCGCCGATCAGGTCGATCGTACCGTCGCCGGCTACCAGAACAACAAGGACGGCGTCATTTTGGCGGTCTTCAAGCAGCCCGGCGCCAACGTGATCGAGACCGTCGATCAGATTAAGGCCCAGATACCGCACCTCACGCAGCGCATTCCGCCGGCCGTCAAGGTCGAAACCATTCTTGACCGAACAACGACCATTCGCGCCTCGGTCGCCGACGTCGAGTTCACGCTGGTGCTCACCGTCTGTCTCGTCGTGATGGTGATCTTGCTGTTCCTGCGCAATTTTTGGGCGACGCTGATACCCAGCGTGACTGTCCCTCTCGCGCTCGCCGGCTCATTCGCGGCGATGTATCTGATGCATTTCAGCCTCGACAATCTGTCGCTGATGGCGCTCACCATCGCGGTCGGTTTCGTGGTCGATGACGCCATCGTTGTTGTCGAAAACATCTACCGGCATGTCGAACACGGTGAACCGCCGTTTACGGCGGCGCTAAAGGGCTCGCGTGAGATCGGCTTTACCGTCGTTTCGATCTCCTGTTCGCTGATCGCCGTGTTTATTCCGCTCCTGCTCATGAGCGGCATCATCGGCCGTCTGTTCCGTGAATTCGCGCTCACCGTCACGGCCTCCATCGCGGTTTCCGCGCTCGTTTCACTGACCTTGGCGCCGATGATGTGTTCACGCTTCATGAAGCGCGAGCCGGAGACCCATGGCCGCGTCTACCAATTCATCGAGGCCGGCTTTTCCGGCATGCTGAACTTCTATCGCCGCACGCTCGATATCGTGCTTCGCCACCAGGGCATCACGCTTGGCGTTTTCTTCGCCACAATGGCGCTCAGCGTATTCATGGCGATCTGGATACCCAAAGGCTTCTTCCCGATCCAGGATACCGGCCTGATTTCTGGCTTCGCCGAAGCGGCGCAGCAGACGTCGCCGAACGAGATGATGCGATTGATGCATGAATTGGGCGATGTCATCTTGCGCGATCCTGACGTCCAGGGCTTCGGTTCGCAAACCGGCAGCACCGGCAGCGCTCAATCAGCCAATACCGGACGCTACTTCATCGTTTTGAAGCCACGCGACGAGCGCAAGCTCAGCTCATCGCAAATCATCGATCGGCTGCGGCCACAGCTTGCCAAAGTCGAAGGGGCCAACATGTTCCTGCAGCCGGCGCAGGACATCAATGTCGGCGCGCGGATCGCTCGTGGCAGCTTCCAGTACACGCTACAGGATACGAACATTGAAGAGTTGAATGAATGGTCGCAGAAGCTGCTGGAGAAGCTGCGCACCGTGCCCCAACTCGCCGACGTCACCAGCGATCTGTTGGCGAACGCGCCGCGGCTTCAGATCACTTACAATCGCGACCAGGCTTCGCGCTTCGGCATTTCCGCGCAGGCCATCAACGACACGCTGAACGACGCGTTCGGCCAGCGGCAGATCACGCAATACTTCACCCAGCTCAAGACCTATTTCGTGATCCTGGAAATCCTGCCCGAGTTGCAGAAGGATATTTCCACGCTCGATCGCCTCTATGTCAAATCGCCGCTGACTGGCGGCGCCGTCCCGCTCTCAGCCCTTGTCACCGTCGACAGCAAGGGCGTTGGGCCGCTTCTGATTTCCCATCAGGGTCAATTCCCGTCGGTGACCATTACATTCAACCTGGTCCGGGGCGTCGCTCTGGGACAGGCCGTCGAGGCAGTCGATAAGGCGTCGCGCGAAATCGGCATGCCCGATTCCATCATTCCGACCTTCCAAGGCAACGCCCAGGCGTTCCAGACATCGCTGCGCAGCGAACCGGCGTTGATCGGCGCGGCGTTGATCGTCGTCTATATCATTCTCGGCGTGCTTTATGAGAGCTTCATCCATCCTCTGACGATTTTATCGACACTGCCGTCTGCCGGCATCGGCGCGCTGCTCGCGCTCAGCCTCGGTCACATGGATCTTTCAGTCATCGGTATCATCGGCATCATTCTGCTGATCGGCATCGTCAAGAAGAACGGCATCATGCTGGTCGACTTCGCGATCGCCGCCGAGCGCGAACGGCACATGGAGCCTATCGCCGCCATCCGCGAGGCCTGTCTGCTCCGCTTTCGGCCAATTCTGATGACGACCGCAGCCGCGATGCTCGCTGGCATCCCGCTCGCCGTCGCCAACGGCGCTGGTTCCGAAATGCGGCAGCCGCTCGGCTATGCCATGGTCGGCGGTCTCGCCTTGAGCCAGGTGCTGACGCTCTACACCACGCCGGTCGTCTATCTCTATCTCGACCGGTTGCAGCGCTGGCTGTTCGGCGGCGAGCGCGGACCGATCCAAGACGAGGCCGCCGAGCCGGTTCACGCCGTCGCGGCCGAGTAATCCACGCTACCAGAGCTCTTTGCTGGCGATCCGCGCGCCTTGAACCAGTGCGCCGAGCTTCGCCCACATGATGCTGGGATGGACGCGGCGGTGAAACGGTCCCTGGGCGAAGCCGCAGTCGGTTCCGGCGATCACATTCTCACGTCCGACGAGACGGGCAAGCCGCACAATGCGTTCGGCGACCAACTCCGGATGCTCGACCACGTTCGTCGCATGGCTGATGACGCCGGGAATAAGAAGCTTGCCGTCCGTCAGCCTGGCGCTCTCCCACACCCGCCATTCGTGCTCGTGGCGCGGATTTGCGCCCTCGATGACCAGCGCGCCAACCTTCATGCCGAGAATGAGATCGACGATGTCCTTGAGCGGCACGTCGGTGGTATGCGGTCCGGGCCAGCTCCCCCAGCAAACGTGATAGCGGATGCGATCGGGCGGTAGGCCCGCAATGGCATCGTTGAGAACCTCGACCTGGAGCGCGAGCCACTTGCGATAGTCGGCGAAGCTCGCCGGCGGCACCATGCGATCATAGGTGACAGCCGCCCGCGCATCATCGAGTTGCAGAACAAATCCGGCGTCAATGATCATGCGATACTCGGTGCGCATGGCCGCCCCGATGGCGCGGATCAGTTCCTCATCGGTCTTGTAGTATTCGTTCCTGCGGTCGGGGATGACGCTTGCAGGCGCGGCGACCGGGAGAAACGCTTCCGCGACATTGATCCCATTGAGTGCGGCTTTGAAATTATCGATGTCGCGCTGAAGCTCGGCCTGGCCCGTATAGGAGATCGGCCCGACGCACACCGCCTCGACCGTGGTGGCGACGCCTTCGCGCGCATCAAGCTCGGCGTAGAATTCGGCAAACTGCTCACGGTCGATGCCGCGGGTGAAAGGATTGGCGCCAGGCTTTATCGGCCGGCGCTCGAAGCCGCTTAGCCGTTCGAGCACGTATTGCGACCAGCTGATCGATTTTCCGAATTCGCCGTCGCTGATGACGTCGATGCCCACCTCAGCCTGTTTGCGCGCGACCTCAGCAACCGACGCTCTGAGGCATTGGTCATAGGCGGCTTTATCGTAGGATTTGCCCGCCTGTTTGGCCCGCAAAAACTCCTGTAGCTCTGGCGGCCGGATCAGGCTGCCGACGTGAGTCGTCAGAATGCGGTCGATGCTGCGTTTCATTGCCTTCCTCGTCGCGACGCTTTCATGAAAAGAGAATATTTCGCGCGGTCACCACCAATTGGCGCGCTTGCGCAAGGCGGTGTTGGCGGCCGCGGCTTCCCGCACGACAGTATCCAGATCCATGGCGGTGAGCTTGCCGTTGTACTTGAGAATGCGGCCATCGACGACGACGGTATCGACATTGGATGGCTCTGCCGCTGTGACAAGCATATGAGCCGGATCGCCGAACACGCCGAGATTGGCGGCGCGCAAATTGACCATGATCAGATCGGCGCGCTTGCCAACCGTGAGGGAGCCGACCTTGTCGGCGATGCCCATGGAGCGCGCGCCTTCGATCGTGCCGAGTTGGAGGACGCGCCGGGCGCTGAGCTTGAACTCACTCTCCGCAATACCATTTTCGGCGTTCTGCACTACTTTCATGATGCCGAACATGTCCGCATTGCCGGACAACTCGACGGTATCGACCGAGAGGCCGACCGGAATGCCGGCTTCAAGGAATTTGCTCGTTTGCGGTAGACCGAACCCGATGCGTAATTCGGTAAAGGGAGAAATGCTGATGGCAGCGCCGGCGTCGACCGTTTCCTTGATCTCCTCGGCAGTCGCCTTGTTGGCGTGAATGAGCTGCATGTCCTTGCCGAGGAGACCTGCCTTGGCGAGCCCATTGATCTGCCCCGCGGCCGGTCGCGAACCGCTGGCGTGGACCGAGATCGGCAAGCCAAGCTTACGGGCGGCATCGATCTCAGCCTTGTAAACCTCCGGCGGAATTGCGGTCGCGGGATTGTTGCCGCCCTGGCCGCGCCAAGCGAAGCCGAGCGTGAGCAGTGCGTCTGGAGATATCTTGCCCCACCCGTCATGGAGCCTCGTCAGATCGGCTAGATCGATCGGTTGGTTGTTCGGCATGCCCTGGGCGGCACCGTAGGAGAACCGGCCCCGCAGACCACTCTCGCGCAGCGCCTTGAGATCGGCATCGGCGTAAGCGGGTCCGCGAATGTTGTGGCACCAGTCGTGAACGTGAGTGATGCCGTTGTTGAGAGCCTCGGCGCAGGCGAGCCGCGTGCCCTGATACATATCCCCCGCTTCGTATTTCTGACCGAGCATGGCGGTCGAACGGAAGTAGCCGAACTCCGGCTTGTCGCCTGACATGCTGCGCAGCAGCGTGTTCCACATGTGCCAATGGGTCTCGATCAGGCCCGGCAGCACGATCGTGCCGTGGCCGTCGATCGCCGCCACGCCTCTCACCTTGAGATTCTGTCCTACCGCGACAATGACCCCATTCGCGACGTGAACATCCGCGTTGGCGATGTCGCCTCTTTCGTCCATCGTCATCACATAGGCGTTGCGAATGACAAACGCGCCGCGGCCGGGCAGTGCATTGGCTTCCCGGGCGCTTGTCGCCGCCACACCTTTGCGCGTGATACCTGCTGCTCCGAAAGCAACTGCGGCATTAAGCAGACGACGACGACTCATCATTTTTGGCTTCGTCACGAAGTCCTCCCCGGCGAAGATCGCATCCGCGTTGGCGAAGCTATGACAGCCCCACGGCAACTCGGCAAATCGCATCGGCGTTGCGCAAGTGATTGCCCAAATGGGCGGCATCCCATCTCGCCTCGCAGACCGTCACGGGATAATTTGCTACGACGCGCTCGCAGCGGCGCACTACGACGAGGAGAAAATCATGAAGTCACTGATGTCGCGCCGAACCGCACTTTTGCCGATTCTTGCGCTGGTTGTTTCCGGCACCACCGCCGGCGCCGCAGAACTCAATCCAGCCGCCGTCGCCTACAAGCTGCCCGACCAGATTCCGTGGTCCGCGCCCTCGCCTTCCGGCGCACAGAATGCCGTGCTGGTCGGCGATCCAACGAAGGACGGTCTTTACGTGCAAATGGTGAAATGGCTAGCCGGCAATCATTTCAGCCATCCCCATTTCCATCCTCATGATCGTTTCATAACCGTGCTGAAAGGGACGTGGTGGGTCGGCACCGGCACCAAATTCGACCCGAACACGACGGTGCCGATGCCGGCGGGCACTTTCGTCACTCATTTCGGCCAACAAGTCCATTTCGACGGCGCCAAGGACGAAGACGCGATCTTGCTGATCGTTGGTGAAGGGCCTGGAACCTCGACGGCGGCGGAAGTCAAATAACGGTGCGGATCGGTGCGTGGGGGCTCACGCAGCGGATTTCGCCGCTGAAGTTGTTCCAGCGGTGACGCCGGATCGGTCGGCCATAGGCCGCTTCGCGCGATCGAGGATGAGCTCGAACGACGCCACCTCGATGCGATTGCGACCGTTGTCCTTGGCGCGATAGAGCGCGTGGTCGGCTTGAGCCAACAGCGCCGGAAGATCGAGAACGGCGTCTTGGCTGACGACGATACCGATACTCACGGTAGCGACAATCGGCTTGCCGTCGATCTCGACCGTGGCTTCGGCGAAGGCGGAACGAATTTGCTCGGCGAGTGCGATCGCCCGTTCCCGCGGCGTATCGTACAGCAATGCCGCAAATTCCTCGCCGCCGAGGCGACCGAAGATATCGAGGCGCCGCATGCAGTTCGTTCCGACTTGGGCGAATACCTGGAGCACACGATCGCCGATGGCATGACCGAAACGATCGTTGATGGACTTGAAGTTGTCGAGGTCGAGCAGCATCACGGCCGTCGGTCGCGGGTCGTCCGCCTGGAGCTTAAGCTGGGCTTCACCGTCCTGGAGGAAGGCGCGCCGATTGGCTATGCCAGTGAGCGGATCGGCGAGGGCTGCGGTCTTATGACGGTGCTCGGTGCGCTCCTTGGCCATCGCCAGGAGAATGAAGGCGATCGAGATCGTGAACAGTAGCGCCTTGAAGCTGAGCACCGTCAGCCAGACGCTTGCGAACAAATCGCCGGTCATCGGCGACCACGGCAGCATCGACCCCACCGGGATCCTCAGCAGATAGAGCGCGCCATGGGCGAACAACATGAAAATCGCCGGCCAACGTGAGACCAGTCTTTCTGCGCGCCCGCGCCAGAACTCAAAGGCGGCCGCCCAGGTATAGGCCGCGATGATGCCCGAGCTGACGAGCACGCGGACGTTCCAGGCTTGGTCGAAACCCGGCACGCGGCAAAGCACGAGCCACAGCGCGGCGCCGCCGAACATCAGCAGATATTGCGGCCTGCGATGATCGAAGACCCGCGCTCCGGTCCAAGTCAGCGCAAATGCGGTGAACAGCACGGCATTGGCAAAATCGATCGAAATCAGATCGGACACCGAGCCGTACATCCCAAACAGCATAATCGACGCTGCGCGCAGCAGGTCGGCAAACCCCCACCACGCCACGGCATAGACGGCAGTGTTCTGAACCCAGGCAAACAGCAGTAGCAAACCGAGAATCGCTTCGACGTAAATCGTCACCATGAATAATGTGTTGATGTCGAGAATCATCGCGACCAACCGGATGCGGCGGAAACGGAGCTGCGAGCCCCGGAAATTCCGTTGTTATTCGGTATATGTCCGCGGCCGGAAAGAATGGATGAACGGACATATTGCAGGCCGGCACTAGCATTGCGGTGGTTTCGGTCGCCTTCCGATAAAAGGTCGAATTGTTCCAGTCTTGTTTCCAAGGAATGGGTCATCTAGGGTCGCCGCCCCAGGAAAGGCGATAATGCAGCTTCGCGACGGGGTCATTGAGGCGATCGGTAACACGCCGTTGATCAAGCTCGAGCGCGTCTCGGCGGCAACGGGATGCACCATTTTGGGCAAGGCCGAGTTCATGAACCCGGGGCAATCGGTCAAGGACCGGGCCGCTCTGTTCATCATCAACGACGCGGTCAAGAGAGGCGAGCTGCGTCCCGGAGGCGTGATCATCGAAGGAACGGCCGGCAACACCGGTATCGGTCTCGCGCTCGTCGGCAACGCCATGGGTTTTCGCAGCGTCATTGTGATCCCGGAGACGCAAAGCCAGGAGAAGAAAGACACGCTGCGGCTCTGCGGAGCGGAATTGATCGAAGTACCTGCCGTGGGTTACGCCAATCCCAACAACTATGTGAAGATTTCGGGCCGGCTCGCCGCGCAACTGGCACAGACTGAAAAGAACGGCGCGGTTTGGGCCAATCAGTTCGACAACGTCGCCAACCGCCAAGGCCACGTCGAAACGACCGGACCCGAGATTTGGAATCAGACCGACGGCAAGGTTGATGGCTTTGTCTGCGCGGTGGGTTCGGGCGGCACGCTCGCCGGCGTCGGCATGGCGCTCAAGGCGCGTCGCAGCGCCGTGCGCATCGCGCTCGCCGATCCGATGGGCGCCGCCCTCTACAGCTACTATACGACCGGCGTGCTCAAATCGGAAGGCTCTTCCATCACCGAAGGCATCGGGCAAGGCCGCATTACCAAGAACCTGGAGAATGCGCCGATCGATGTCGCGTATCAGATTCCAGACTCGGAGGCGCTGCCGCTGATTTTCGATCTCCTTGAACACGAAGGACTGTGCGTCGGCGGATCGACCGGCATCAATATCGCGGGCGCAGTTCGTCTCGCCAAGGAGCTCGGTCCCGGGCATATCATCGTGACGATTCTTGCCGACTATGGCACGCGCTACCAGTCGAAATTGTTCAACCCCGCCTTCCTGCGCGAGAAAAAGTTGCCGGTGCCCTCCTGGCTCGAGCGCAAGTCGAGCATCAAGGTTCCGTACGAATGAACTTCACGGTAGTGCGGGCGTTATTGATTGGATTGAGAGACGAAAAATGTTGAGAACCGACCAGACTCCAGCGCCATTGCCCACAAGCCGCTGGCTCTTCGCAACCGATCAACTTGCCGAGCGCCTGCACAATCCTGACGTCGTCGCGGTCGACGGCACATATTTCCTGCCGACAATCAAACGCGATGCTCACGCGGAGTATCGCGCCGGGCATATCCCCGGCGCTGTATTCTTCGATATCGAGGCGATCAGCGATCATTCGACGGATTTGCCACACATGCTGCCCGGTCCGGCGCAATTCGCCGCTGAGGTCGGTGCGCTCGGCATCGCGGATACCGACACTATCGTCGTCTATGACAACCACGGCCTGTACTCGGCGGCGCGCGTGTGGTTGACCTTTCGCATCTTCGGCGCCAAAAACGTCTACATTCTCGACGGCGGCCTGCCGAAATGGAAAGCCGAAAACCGGCCGCTTCAAAGCGGCGACGCCGAACGGTCGCCGAAGAAGTTTCACGCTGAAATGAATGTCGGCGCCGTCGCCATGCTCGACGACGTGCGCATGGCCCTTGCCGACGACAGCGCCCAGATTGTCGATGCGCGTTCCGCCGACCGTTTCAGCGGCAAGGCGCCGGAACCCCGCCCAGGACTGCGCTCCGGCCACATGCCGCGGGCCTTCAACGTCCCGTTCGAACGCGTCCTTGACAACGGCCGTCTTGCTTCGCGCGAACGCATCACAGCGGCGTTTACCGATGCCGGCGTCGATCTCGACAAGCCAATCATCACCACCTGCGGTTCCGGCGTCACTGCCGCGATTCTCGGCTTCGCACTCGAAGCGATCGGCAGGCCGCCCAAGGGCCTTTATGACGGCTCGTGGTCGGAGTGGGGTTCGCGTCCTGACCTTCCGGTCGTGCGCGATTAAAGCAAGTCGCCACGATGGCGAGCGCCAAGCCCGTCGCGTTTGTGACAGAGGCGGTAAACTGGATCCGCGGCGCCATCGTGCGGCATCTTTTCGCCAACAATTGGCGTCTTTGCGTCTTCGGATTAACCTGCGTCAGGAGTCGCGCATGATCTTCCGGCAGCTCTTCGACAGCACCTCCGGCACCTACAGTTACCTGTTGGCAAGCCGCCACGGCGGCGAGGCGCTGATCATCGATCCCGTCCTCGAACGGGTCGAGCGCTATTTACAACTCGTCCACGAGCTCGATCTCAAGCTGGTCAAGGCAGTCGATACGCATTTGCACGCCGATCATATTACCGGGCTTGGCGCGCTGCGCGACCGCACCCATTGCGTTACCGTGATGGGAGAGCAAACCCACGCCGACGTCGTCTCCATGCGCGTTGCCGAGGGTGACCGCATCGAGATCGAAGGGTTGCGCCTGGAGGTGCTTTACACGCCCGGCCACACCGACGACTCTTATTCTTTCATGTGGGACGATCGAGTGTTTACCGGCGACACGCTGCTGATCCGCGGCACCGGACGTACCGATTTCCAGAACGGCGACCCGCGCGCGCAATACGATTCCATCTTCAACAAGCTCCTCAAGTTACCCGATGAAATGCTGGTTTATCCGGCGCACGACTACAAAGGCGATACTGTTTCGACCATCGGCGAGGAAAAGCAGTACAATCCGCGGCTCCGAGTGAAATCGATCGACGAATATGTCGATCTCATGAACAATTTGAAGCTGCCGAACCCAAAAATGATGGATGTCGCCGTGCCGGCCAATATGCACGTCGGCCTGCATCAGGAGGAGGTGGCGCGAAAAGGCTGGGCGTTGTCGGCCGCCGAAGTCATAACGCTGCGCGGTCGCGCCGATGTCGCAATTATTGACCTGCGCGAGAAAGGCGAGCGCGAGAAACACGGTGTTATTCCCGGATCGCTGCATGCGCCCTACCTGGCTTTGCAGGAAAATATCAGCGCTGGTGGCATGTTGCAGGAATTAGCGGCTGCAACCGGCAAACGGATCATTTTTTACTGCGCCTTCGGCGAACGTTCGGCGATGGCTGTGCAGGCGGCCCAGGATGCCGGTCTCAAGAACGCCTGCCACATCGCAGGCGGCATCGACGCCTGGAAAAAGGCAAACGGACCGCTCACCCGTTAAGCTTCACTCTCACGTCGGGTGGTCGAGAAGTGGACCGCCCTGCCTTCGGACGATTCTTTGCAAAACGAATGGAATACCGCCGTGTGCCGCTACCCGTAATCAATATGTTGAGATCGCAGTTTGGCCCGCCGGGCCTGCGGCAGCCACTGAACGGATATTTTTGTTGGAAACAAAAATGCAAATGCCGCAGGATATGGTCCTGCGGCTCTCTCGTTTTGGCAACGCGTTGCGGGAGGCGAAGTACAGCGGCGCCGGAAATTTCGTCTGAACTACAGTTGCGAATCCTGGCCGTCGTCATCGCCCCGCAGATTCTGCGGGCCTTGGCGGGGACCATGATCGCCCTCGCCAAATTGGCCACCGCGCTGCCAGCCGTGTCCGTCTTGGCCGCCCTGGCCGAAGCGTGGGGCGTTTTCGCCAAATTGCCAGTGACGCCAACCTTGACCATCTCGGCCGCGACCGTAGCCCCAGCCTTGCCGTGATCCACCGCCATTGAAGCCGTGCTCACGCATACGCGGCCTCAGCATGCGCGCCAGCATCGTGAAGCGCGTCTTCTGCGCGTCATCGAGGCTCTGGTAGAGTGGTGCGCCAGCGTCGGCGATCTGCTTAAGCGCGGCGCTGCTCTTGCTCATGGCATCCGCCCGACGAGCCAAGCGATCAAACGGCGAGACTGAGGTATCAGGCTGTCCCAGGGCCGCCCGGCGAGCCTGCATGCGTTGAAGACGCAACTGCACCATATTGCGTAGCGCCGATTCGAACGCCGGCCAGTTCTTCGCCTGGTCTGGGGTCAATTCGAGACCGGCCTTGAGGGCCGCGATGCGCGCGTCCGCGAAGGCGTTGATGTCATCGGCGCTCAGCCGATGATGCTGACGCTCGGCGCGGGGACTGCCATCGCCGAATCCGCGATAGCCGTCGAACCGCTGCTGGGCATAGACAAACGTTGAGCCCGCAACAGCGAGCGCTGCCGTCGCGGCAATCATCGGCTTGAGCATGTCATCCTCCACAGATGTTGGTACGCCAAATAATGGAGCCACCAAGCAACAAAACAAGTTAAACTTTGTACAGGTGCAATCGTTCAAAGCTTACCGCTTTTTAATCTCTCGTCTCAATTTTGCCATCGTAAGTAATGGTATTGTATTATCTCAATTGACGAAGATATTGATATGAAGGGACACCATTTACACTTCAATCAATGAAGGATTTGCTGCAGGAAAAGCCGCGTCCGCTCGTGCTGAGGATGCTCGAAGAATTCTTGGGGCGCGTTGATTTCGACGATTTGCCCGTCGGCCATGAAAATGACGCGGTCTGCGACCTGACGGGCGAAACCCATCTCGTGGGAGACGACCAGCATGGTGATGCCGTCGTGGGCGAGTTCCACCATTGTATCGAGCACTTCCTTGACCATTTCCGGGTCGAGTGCAGAGGTCGGCTCGTCAAACAACATGATGTTCGGGTTCATGCACAGCGCTCGGGCGATGGCAACGCGCTGTTGCTGACCACCGGACAAACGCGCCGGATATTTCTGCGCCTGATCCGGGATCTTGACGCGATCGAGGTAGCGCATGGCGAGCGCCTCGGCGTCGCGCTTCGGCATGCGGCGCACCCAGATCGGCGCCAGCGTGCAGTTCTCAAGCACCGTGAGGTGTGGGAACAGATTGAATTGCTGAAACACCATGCCGACGTCGCGGCGCACCGCCACGATCTGCTTCGGGTCCTCCGTCAGTTCGATGCCGTCAACAACGACACGGCCGGCCTGCCAATCCTCCAGCCGGTTGACGCAACGCAATAGCGTCGACTTGCCGCCGCCGGAAGGACCGCAAATAACGATACGCTCACCGCGCCCCACTTTGAGATTAATGTCGCGCAGCGCATGATAGTCGCCGTACCATTTGTGGAGACCGACGATCTCGATCGCCACTTCCGAACGCACGATATCGGCGTGGCGATCTTCAGGCGACATTTCCATCATGTCCTTTCAACGCCGGCCGGCACGAGCGAGCCGCGTCTCGACACCGCGTGCATAACGTGACATGCCGTAGCAGCATACGAAATAAAACAGTGCCGCAAAGGCATAGCCGGTAACGCTGATGCTCGGCGTCACCCATTTGGGGTCGGCGCGCGCCGCCTCGATGGTGCGCAGGAAGTCGAAGATGCCGACGACGAACACGAGCGTCGTGTCCTTGAACAATCCGATAAAGGTATTGACGATATTCGGTAGCGTCACACGTAAGGCCTGCGGCAAGATGACGAGTACAATCATGCGCCAATACGAGAGCCCGAGCGCCTGCGCCGCCTCGTATTGGCCGCGCGGAATGGCGAGGAGACCGCCGCGCACCACTTCTGCCATGTAGGCCGATGCGAACATGGCGACGCCGATCAGCGCCCGCACCAGTTTGTCCGGTGCAAATCGCTCGGGAACGAACAGCGGCAGCATGACGCTCGCCATGAACAGCACCGTGATCAACGGCACGCCACGGACGAATTCGATAAAGCCGACCGACAACAACTTGACTACCGGAATGTCGGACCGGCGCCCAAGCGCCAGCAAGATGCCGAACGGCAGGGAAACTACCATGCCCACTGTCGCTACCACGATGGTAACCAATATGCCGCCCCATAGTGTCGTGGTGACCCAGGGAAGCCCAATCAAGGGAAATCCGCTGAGCAAAATGAACGACAGGATCGGCAACACGACAAAGAAATAGACGGCGCCGATATCGCGGCGCGGCGCCGAGAGCCGCAACAGCCAGACGATACCGACCGCGAGCGCCAGGAAAAACACGTTCACGCGCCAGCGCTCACCGGCCGGATAAAAGCCATAGATGAAATAGGACGACCACACGCGCACGAAGGCCCAGCAAGCGCCCGGCTCGGGATTGGTTGCGGAAGGAAGGCAGGCTTGCCGGCCGGCGCCGGACCACACCGCGTCGATAAGAAGAAACCGCAGCAGCGGCGGCACCACCCAGGCAATAAAAGTGATGCAAATTATCGTGAGCGCGATATTCAACGGCGAGGAAAAGAGATTCTCGCGCAGCCAGCCGAAGATTCCGGCGCGGGTCGCCGGCGGCGGCAGCCGTTCTATCGGCGCTTCGCGCACGTAACGCTCAGCCATCCCGGTCGTCGCTGCCATAGCGGTCAGCGCTCCACCACGGCGATCGTGCGTCCGTAAAGACTCATGAGCAGTGACGTGACGAGGCTGATCGCGAGATAGACCGCCATGGTGATCGCCACCACCTCGACCGCCTGCCCGGTGATGTTGAGTACGCTGCCGGTAAACACTTGGAAGAGATCGGGATAGCCGATCGCCACGGCGAGGGAGGTGTTCTTGATGAGGTTGAGATATTGGCTGGTCAGCGGTGGCACGATGACGCGCATCGCCTGCGGCACTACAATGAAGCGCAACGTCTCACCGTAGCGCAGACCAAGAGCGTTCGCGGCTTCGGTCTGTCCGGTGGGAACGGCGAGCACGCCCGCGCGCACTACTTCGGCAATGAAGGCCGCCGTGTAGAGTGTGATGGCGAGAAGGAGCGCAGCGAACTCAGGCAGAATTTCGATACCGCCGCGAACATTGAAACGACCGAGATCCGGAGGGTGAAAAATAAGCGGCGAACCGGCCAGCACGAAAACGGCGACAGGCAGGCCGACAACGAGAACAAACGCGGGCCAGATGAGACGGCGCCGTTGCCCGGTGCGCTCCTGGCGGCGCCGTCCCCAAGCGGCCAGTGCGATCGTCACAATCACGCCGATCAGCAAGGCGCTACCGACGGCGTCAAAGCGCTCGCCGAATTCCGGCCGCGGCAGGAACAATCCGCGGTTGTTGAGCAGCGCACCGCCCGGCAGCGTGACGCTGCCGCGCAACTCGGGCAGCGATTTCAAAACAGCGTTGTACCAAAAGAGAATTTGCAGAAGCAAAGGCACGTTACGGATGAGCTCCACATAGCCACCTGCCATTCGTGAAACCAGCCAATTGGGCGACAGCCGCGCTATGCCGATGATGAAACCAAGCACCGTCGCCAATATGATGCCAAGCCCCGACATCAGCAGCGTATTGATGAGGCCGACCCAGAACGCGCGTCCGAAGGTCGAAGTGCTCGCCGAATACGGGATCAGGGTTTGGCTGATGTCGAAACCGGCGGTGTTGTTCCAAAATCCGAAGCCGGTCGCGATGTTGGCATGCGCGAGATTTTGCGCGGCGTTGACCACGGCTGCATAGGCGAGACCGCCGACAACGACGATCAGGGCAGCCTGAAGCGCAATACTGCCAAAGCGGCCCGCGCGGCGCGGCGATGGACGAGCAACATCACTCACTGTGCGAGCCTCGGGCCGGCCTGAAAACATGATCCGGAAAAGTTGGATTCCGGTTTTCCGACACGATCATGATTCACGATCGAACCTAGACCATGATCCGATTCAATTTCATTGGATCATGGGTCCAGGCGCCAACGAGCCGCCTGCAACCTCGGAACTCAGCGGACGGGCAGCCCGTATTGCAAACCGCCTTTGGTCCACAGCGCGTTAAGGCCGCGCGCAATTTTCAACGGCGATCCCTGACCGACGTTGCGCTCGAAGCTCTCGCCGTAATTCCCCACGGCCTTGATGATGCGCACGGCCCAATCGTTGGTGAGACCGAGCGATTCACCGAACTGACCCTCGACACCGAGGAGCCGGCGAATATCCGGATTATCGGACTTCAGCTTCTCATCGACGTTGCTTTTGGATACCCCGGCCTCCTCAGCATCAACCATCGCGTAGTGGGTCCAGCGGACGATGTCTTCCCACGTGTCGTCGCCTTGGCGCACGGCCGGGCTGAGCGGCTCCTTGGAAATGATTTCCGGAAGCACGATGTTGGCGGTCGGATCGCTCAGTCGCAGACGCTCGCCATAGAGACCCGAGGAGTCGGTCGTGTAGGAATCACAGCGGCTCGAATCATAAGCCTTGACCGCCTCGTCCGCGGTAGCAAACGTCACCGTCTTGAGCGTCATATTGTTGGAGCGAAAATAATCGGCGAGATTGAGTTCCGTGGTCGTGCCCTGCTGGACGCAAACGGCGGCATCATTGAGCTCGAGCGCCGAGTTCACCTTCAGCGCCTTGCGCACCATGAATCCCTGACCGTCGAAAAAATTGACCGCAGCGAAGTCGATGCCGAGCGTCGTATCACGGGACATCGTCCAGGTAGTGTTGCGCGACAATACGTCGATCTCGCCGGACTGCAACGCGGTGAAGCGGTTGGCCGCCGTCAGGGGAACGAATTTGACCTTGGTCGAATCGTTGAAGATCGCTGCAGCGATGGCACGGCAGAAATCGACGTCAAATCCGACCCAATTGCCCTGCGGATCCGGCAGGCCAAAGCCCGCAAGCGTGCCGTTGGCGCCGCAAATAAGCTGACCGCGATCCTTGACCGCCTTGAGGGTCTGCGACCATGCCGCTTGCGACCCAAATGCGAACAACGTTGCAATGGCAATTGCGGTAGCCAGCCGTTTCATGATCAGGTCCTTGTGCATGAATCGCGCGCGAAAGCCCCAGTGTACAAGCGCGCCCAAGATACTTCCCACTTGCCCGCCATCTGAGAACGATCGCGCAACAAGGTCAAGGGGTTGACGAGCGGATAAAGTGCCAGGGTAATGGCTGGCACGAGGTATTTCGACCTCGGCAAGGCTCGCGAAAGGCACGGCCATGAACGACAGCAGCAAGGAGGGCCGCTCGCCGACACCGCAGCGCCGCACGGCTACGCGCGTGGTGACCGCCGGGCGTGACCCCGCCTCCTATCACGGCTTCGTCAATCCGCCAGTCTATCACGCCTCCACGGTGCTCTATCCCAGCGCCGAGGATTTCCTTGCTCATCGGGCGCGTTATCAGTACGGCCGCCGCGGCACGCCGACAACAGAAGCGCTTGAACTCGCCCTGCAAGAGCTTGAAGGACCCAATTGCGCGGGCGTTTCGCTTTTACCGTCCGGGCTGGCTGCGATCTCGACGGCCTTGCTGTCGGTCGTGCATGCCGGGGATCACGTCTTGGTCACCGACAGCGCCTATGGACCGACGCGCAATTATTGCGAACACATCTTGAAGCGGCTCGGCGTCACGACGACCTATTTCGATCCCTTGATTGGCGGAGGGATAGCTCAACTGTTGCGGCCCAATACACGCGCCGTCTACCTCGAGTCCCCTGGCTCCCTGAGCTTCGAGATGCAGGATGTGACCGCGATCGCGGAAGCGGCCCATCCCAAGGGTGCGATCGTGCTCATGGACAATACCTGGGCGACACCGCTCTTCTACAGGCCGCTCGATCACGGCGTCGATCTCGCGATCCAGGCTGGGACCAAGTATATCGGCGGCCATTCCGACGTCATGCTCGGCACGGTCTCGGCCAACAAGGCGATGCTCACGCAGCTCAAGGAGACCGTTCGCCTCAGCGGGCTATGCGAGGGGCCGGATGACGTCTATCTCGGCCTGCGCGGATTGCGCACGCTGGCCGTGCGGCTGGAGCGGCACTACCAGTCGGGCCTCGCCGTGGGGCGCTGGCTCGAGCGCCGGCCGGAAGTTCTCCAGGTTTTGCATCCAGCGATGGAGTGCCATCCCGGACACGAAATCTGGCGGCGCGACTTCACCGGCGCGTCGGGACTATTCAGCATCGTG